>CAZJYF010000163.1:0-7833 GCA_964549665.1 uncultured Saprospiraceae bacterium | reverse complement strand
TTTTAGCACAGCCTCTCCGAAGGGCGTCCATTTGAATTTGTCAACGGGGTTGTCTTTTGTTTGATCGATTTGCAAAATCCGGCTTACTTTTTCGATGAGGGCTGCTACATCTTCGGGGGTTATTTTCAGTTTTTGGGCAGCGACTTCTGCGATGATGCGGTGCATTTTGAAGCTGTCGGTATCTTTGTTATGCAATAGCCAGCCATTTTCGTGGAGTTCGGCAAGGGTGTCGGCGAAGTCTTCTTTTCTTTTGTCTTCTTCGGCGAGTATCAAGGTTTCCAGTAGTTCGTAGGAGTGAAATTCGGGGGGCAGGCAGGCAAACTGCTTCATCAGCCAAGTTTCATTATCGCTGAGTTGGCTCAAATCAAAAATGGAGGTCAGGTAAGAAGTGACTTTTTCAATTTTTTTCAGGTAGCTGTGCCTTGTTTTTACATTGGCTTTCAAATTATCTTCGATAGCGATTTTTAATTTCTCGATACCGGTGCGCTGCCGTTGTGCCGTTTTTGCCAAAATCTCGATGGTGAGGGTGTGGTAGTCCACCGTCTTGGTCAGTTCTGCGATTTGCTGCTCGTCTTTTACCAGGCTACAGTGTTTTTTAAACAATTTCACGGCATCGGTGGGCGATAAAAAGCCCAGTTCCTTGAGGTGCAAGCCTGCTATCTGTTGCCTCGATGTCAGCAGCAAGTGCCAATTGGGTTGCCCAGGCAGTTGGTGCAAATACGCCTCTACGGAGGGAAGGGCATTATCAATGACCAGTAAGTTGGGGCCTTTGTTGAAACTGCGCAAGCCGCCTAATATTTCGTGGAAAATCTGCCCCGGTTCTTTTCCCGCCGTTTCGATTTTCAGCTTTTTTATCAATTCGCCGTTTTGGGCAAAATCATCCGCGAGGTCTTCGGCATTTTGCGTTATCCAGGCAATACGTTTGTATTCATCGTAATATTTGAAGGTATAAGCTTCGGCAAGAGTCGTTTTCCCGATACCGCCCAAACCATTGACCACGACTACTTTTTTGTTGTCGAATAACAGATTGTGCAGTTCATCCAAATCTTTTGAGCGCCCTACTATGTCGTCGGGATTGACGGTATGGAGGGGGGTTAGTTCTTTAGCTACTTTTTTTTTATCAGAATATATCTTGTCTCCAATATGTACATTGCCACCTGCCCTGATTTCACTTTCGGAAACTACATTTTTACTATCTTCAATGGTCGTTTTATTTCCCTCTATTTTATCACCTGCAATTTTATCACCTTCAAACTTGTCCCCACCAACTTTGTCTCCGCCAATATTATCTCCCTGCCCGGAATGCGATTGCTTCCCCTTTTCAGATAGACTTTGCTTTCCGCTTTCCGCAATCCGAACTCCGGCAAAAGCCAGCACCACAAAAGCCCCAAAAGCCATCCACTCAAATTGTGCGGGTTTGTTCAAGCCCAAAAGCTCAAATAGCGCATCCGCAAAAATGGAAGTAATGCCAATCAGCGAAATAAAAGCCATAAACAAGAGGGAAAAGATTCTTCTTTTTGCGTAGCCATCGCTACCATGGGTGGCTTTGAGGTAGGCTATCCATTTGGAGGCCAGCCAAAGGATTCCGATAAAAACAAGGAGAAAGAGGAGGTACTCCATTTTGTATTGTTTTTTGCGGTGCAGGAAGTCTGTTGTGCAAAAATAACCAAATCTTTGGTTCAATTCCCTCCTTCTGAGATTTTGAGGTGACGCCTCGGCGGGCAGGCAAGCGGGAAAGCTGCGAGGTGTTGCCTCAAAATCGGCCTCGCAAACTTTCAAGTGTCCGTGTGACTGCGAGTCACGCCGACACTAAAATGGACAACTTATTTTTTGGAACTTTTCAATTGCGCCGCTCTTTAGAGCGGTGAACGAGTTAGAGCAGCACCTTGACTTTAGTCGTATATCCTTCCTCTTTCTTGCTCCGAAAATGTTTGGCTAAAGCCTAAACCTCTTCTTTTTTTATCACCGCCCTAAAGGACGGAGCAATTGAAAGGACGGAGTTGTCAAATCTCAGGCTCAATTCCCTCATGCTGAGATTTTGAGGTGACGCCTCGGCGGGCAGGCAGGTACATACGTATGGACGGGAAAGTAGCGAGGTGTTGCCTCAAAATCAAAATTTTACCACCCTCTTAGTTGTAAATTATTTTTTATTACTTCAAATGTCTGCTTATTCGTTCCCTTGTTTCCAAAAGTTCGTATCCCCAGTGTTCTAAGATATTCGATGAAAGAATTTCCGGAAATTCCATACGGACCGGCACTTATAGCAGCCTCTTCCATTGACAAATCATTCATCCTGACGATATTGGCGGTTTTAATCCTGCTCAGGTGTTCATCCCATGCCTTGAAAAAATTGCAATAAAATTCAGCTTGTTTAGCTTCGCTGCTATTGTTTTGGGGGCTGGTTTGATAACCGACTTCTTGTAAATAAATGGGCGCATTTTTGTATGCCGCCACTAAATTATCAAAATCGGCAAAAACCACACTTGGTTCTTTGACATCAAAATTGGATTTCAGGGGATAGTATGTTACCCCTAAAATATCAACATTTTCGAGCAGGTCATTGAAACGCGTTGGCTGCGCTAACAGTCCATTAAATGTTCCTGTAAATCCAACTATTACAGTTGGGTAGTTTGAATGAATGTAGGCTGTAATTTCTTTTAGAAAAATACCGTAATCCGTCCAAAAACTAGGGTCTTCGTTTGTTGTATCGAACCCATCGATTTCATTTCCTATTTGAAGATTTAATAAAACGGAAGGGGCTACTTTCGTAAAAACAAAATCAATTAATGACTTAAATCTTTCAATCATTTGATTCTCATTGAATCGCAGGTCATTCAAATCCGGCGGAACCGTCTTCCCGGTAATATCAATCGGTCGAATCGTCAAACTGAACTTTAGATTGTTATCTATGGCAACTTGGCTAAGCAAAAATAAAGCATCGCCAGGGTCTGTGAAGGTATTTGCGGAGGACTCAATAGATGTCCAGGTTATATGCAGCCCGATAAATTCCATTCCCAATTGTGCAGCCAAATTTATATTGTCATCAAAAGTGTTGGACTCCGTTAAATTCAGAAGGTCGATTCCAATCATTCTATCGCCTTTAGAAACCGGGCTGTCAATCCCACAAACGAATCCATTTGGCACCTCAGGACCATTAGAATTGTCCTTGCTACACGAAAATAATGAGCCAGCCATTGCAATCAAAAAAACCACTATTTTTGTGCCCTTATCAACATCCATGATTTTACTTTTCAGGTTTTCGAAAATGCTGTCCCTTCCAAATCGGTGACGAAATAAAATGGTGGAGTCCACTCCACCATTTTATATAAAGATTTAAATAAACTTTGCACAACTTTTTAATGAATATCCTACCTACTACCTGACCAAGCGAATCGGTTCGCTATAAGCCTTGCCATCTGCTAGTATCCGATAATAATAGACCCCTGAAGCAATGCGCGCCGCGCTGCGTTCTTTGAACTCCACTTGGTGTTCTTCTTGAAATTGACGCCCTTCGAACAAGGTAGAGACGGGTTGCCCCAGGACGTTGAATATCTCCACTTTGACTTGCATGGGACCCGGCAGCTTATATTGAATAAGGACCTGCCCGTCGCCGTAGAGGGCTTTGTGTTGGACAGTTGGCGTGGCAAAAGCTTCGGAAGTCGCGGTTGCCAGACAATTCATACCCAGGTCGCTGATGGGTTCAAAAGATTGCCCAAGCACGGTATCGATGAGGTTGGGGTCGATGCAAAGCCATTGTTCCAAAACGGTGGCATAAATTTGCCGGAAATCAGTTCCGAAGACCAAGTTTCCTACTTCGTCGAGGTTGTGCAGGTCGGGTGCGCTGCCGGAGAATCCATTGCCGTTCAGTCCCTCACCGAAAAGCATCATGGGGGCAGCAGCTCCGTGGTCGGTTCCATTCGAACCATTCTGCTCAATCCGACGGCCAAATTCAGAGAAGGTCATGCCCAGCACATCCTTGTCCCTATCGGCGGAGGCGAGGTCGGCATAAAAGTCCTTCACTGCCTTGGCGACACTGCTTAACAAAAGCTGATGTTGTTCAGGTTGTTCGGCGTGGGTATCGAATCCATCGAGGGAGACCATGTAAATTTTAGTCCCCAAATTGCCTTTTATCAGGCGGGCGACCAGGGAAAGTTGTTCGCCAATTCCGGCATCATATTCCACTGCGTTGGTGGAGGCGTCGAAGGCCGTTTTTAAGGCTTCGGCATAGATAAAAGTCGTATTGGCCACCGCCCGCACATATCCGACTTGCTCGCCATAAAAACATTCGGGCAGGTCTTGTACGTCGTAAAGTTGCCCGGTTTGAGCGATTTCAAAAAGTTGTTCCGGGTCGGTGACAGTCATAGCCATGTTCACATTATTGGCATTGAGAAAGGTCAAATTCCCGATGCTCCCAATTTGAACGGCGGGTGGAATGGCCGGCGGGTTGTTGAGAAAGTCGGGATACAGCTCGGTGAAGTACCTGCCCAGCCAACCCGAATTATCCACTACATTGGAATCGCTGGCAGAAGCCCAAATGTCGGAAGACCGAAAATGGGAGAGGTTTTGGTCGGGATAACCCACGCTGTGAACGACTTTCATTTTGCCCTCCTGCCACATGGGTTCCAACGGATTCATATAATTCGGCATTCCAAATTCGTCGCTCAAATTGAACAGGCCCGTTTCGGGTATTCGAATGGTAGGACGAAAATTGGCGTAAGTGTCGTAATCAAAAAGTGGAATGACCATATTCAAGCCATCATTTCCCCCTTTGAGTCGAATGAGCACCAAGACCCTGTCGGAAGGAGAATTGGTCAATGCCATATTCATCAAGGAAGAAGCCGATGCAAAAACGGGCAGTTTGCCCAACATGATAGAAGCCCCACCGGCAAGGCCCACATTCTTCAAAAAAGAACGGCGGCTCCATCTTTGGTGGTCCCTTTCGTGGGCTTTGCCATGCTCTAAAGCACTGCCGGGACGCAATTTTTTATCGTTTTTATGGTTGTCACACATAATTTTAATTTTTAATTTTTTTCGAAAATCAACCAGAAATGATCCATCGGAAACAGAACTTCGAACCGCTTAATCCCTCAAGCCAACTGAAACTCAGGTAACCTGGAAATGTGTTGCAGAAGCAAAACAACCTGAACCGGAACGGTGTCAAAGTGCAAATTCCAAATCCCGTTTTCGTAATAATTTTGTGGCACTTCCCATTTGAAGATTATCGACGCCTGGTCGTAAGCCTGCTGTGTTTGCAGTCCGTTGGGAATGAAGTGGTCCACAATCATTTGGGTGACATAGTAGGGGTCAATGGATTCGCCAACGAGGTCAAGTGCAAATTGTTGAAAGACTGAATCCTGCCCGTCGAACAAGGTTCCCAAATAGAAATCAGTAGCTTGCCACCGCCCCGTCAGGGTATTGGAATTAACCCAGTCATGGTCCTCCTGCCAACCTGCAACATCCACCGGGTTGAACAAGTCTTGACCGAGTATCGTGGAAAAATAACCCATGACCTCCAGCATGCCGTCGTCGAAGGGAAGACCGGTCTCCAGTATGAACGAAAACATGGTTTCCAAGGGATTTTTGACGATGCTGCCGATGATATTGTCATTGAAAAAATGCTCGCTTTTGAAGAGCTGCCGATATACGGGAGCCAGTTCGAAATTGTTGTTTTGGAAAGTGCTAGCCATTTCATTTACGATGTCCTGGTTGACTATAGGGCTAACGAAATGGCGGTAAATTTTTTTACAGATGTGTTGTGCGACAAGGGCGCCTCGTTCTCCGAAGAGGAGGTCATGGACATCGTCGAAGCCCCAATTTCCGGTTTGTCCAAAGATGGTTTTTTCCCCATCGTCGTGAAAAACAGAAACAAAGCCGATGGGTCCACAATCCACGATGTGTCCTACCCAGCCGGTCAGTGCCCGGGCGGTTTGTTCGACATCAATTTGGGTGTAGCCGTTATCCCTTCCGAGAGTAAACAGTTCGTACAACTCCCGTCCATAATTTTCATTTGGTTCAATATTCGAATTTTGTACTCCGTTGAGGAAGACCAACATCGCTGGCGTTTTTCCAATCTCTTTGACAAAATCTTTAAAGTTTCCCAAAGCAAATTGTTGGAGCAACTTGTGGTATTGGTACAGGTAGGAAGGACATCCGTAGGTTTCCAGGCGAGTCACGAAATGATTGTGCCAGAATAAGGACAGCTTGTCGCGAAATCCGTTGGTTAGCATGTCGTTTAGCCATTGAAGACCCCAACTCTGGATTTGTTCAAAAGGCTGGTTGTCGAGGTCTGTGTAATCGTTGATGGTCCAAAAAGCCCATTCCGGTTGGTCGGGAAGAGGAAGTGCAATGGCAGCATCGATAAGCGAATCTACCAAGTCTCCCGGATCTTGGGCCAGCGCTGCTTCGATTTGGTCTGGCTTCAGGCCCCCAAAAGTCATTCGGCGGTAAAGGTGCATCACCCGCTTTTTGTCCCAGGGCATATCTACAGAAGGGACATAGGGAGCGATAGTGCCGGTGTCGCAGTTTAATACTGTTGTCGTCATATGGAAAAAGTTTGATTAGAAAAAACAGGAATTTTTTTAATACAAAAGGGAGTGGGTGTTGCCCCCAAAGATACATCAAATAAGATTATCTATATCGCCAAGTGGACAAGAGATATGTGTGTGTTAGGAGACAATTGGAAGCTTTTCCAATAGCAAAAAGCGGAATGATTAAAATCGAAATTGGTTGCGACAGGTAGATCGTTGGGGTTCCCAATCAAATAAAAATTGGAGTGCCGCGCCAAAACACAACACTCCAACCAAAAGGAAAGAATTCCTATTTAATTGCTTACTGCATAGGAAAGGTCAGGTCGTATCCATCCGCTTACTGACTCGAAACGAAGCGTTAATTTTAGCGCTTGATTAAGAAGCTCACCCATTTCAGGTCCGAGCAATTTCCGATTCTCCGCTGAACGCGCCTCCCATTCGCTTGCATTTTTGGCAGAACTTACCACCATAAAATAAGGTCCCATGGTTCCAAAGCCACTTCGGTAAACCCGGTAGTAGGATTTAATACCTTTTTCTGCGTAAAGCGCTTTTATGGCTTTTGCTTTCTCGGCCAATTTTTTCTGATTCTCCTGAGTCACATACCAGAAGTCAAACTTCCGGTAATCCTGTCCCGCTGTTCTGATATCTATTCCTTCGGGCATGTAGGTAAGTTCCTTATCCAGGGTCACGATATAATCGCCGTGGTCGTCATAACACCCATCAAAACCAGCAAATATTTTTCCCAATGCTTCCTTTCCGATTTTCTCCGCCAGTGGTTTAAATACGTTCCGGTCCAGTTCTGCCATGTTTTCAATCGGCGTGACATAAAGATATTTGAAGTTGTCCTGGCTTACGGCCATGTAATCTGCCCCTTCAATTTGGTGTGTTTCCAATGCTGCTTTCAAATTTTTTGCTGCTTTCTCGTATTCTGCCGTCATGGACGGGTAAACTCGGTCTTCGTGAACAACGTAAGCCTGGTAGCTGGAAGCCTCCTGTGCAATGTTCTTTCCGAACGATAGCACAAAAGCTAACATAAATGCGAAATAAATTTTGTGATTCTTCATCATGAAAGTGTTTTATGGTTTTAAAAAATAATTGCGAATCAGGTTGTCGTGGAAAATTTTTCCTTGGAAAATGAATGGAACAGCAAATAAATTTAATCAGGTGGTTCCTGTCAATTAATCTGCTGAGAAGTTTAAGAGAGGAAAACAAATCCTCTTCATTGACTCAAAAATATATATTATGAGAAGGCAATGCAAACGGCATTTTCCGAAGAGGGGGTCTGGCTTTCCCAAAGCCGTCGATT
>CAZJYF010000162.1:0-7846 GCA_964549665.1 uncultured Saprospiraceae bacterium | reverse complement strand
AAAATGTTTTCTATTTTTTTCAACTCCATTTTGCAATCTGGCTTTCCGTGAATTACTAATTTCGTTTCAAGTTCTTAGAAAAAGTTTTCTATTTTTCATTCACAAAACGAAATTTTAGCCATGAAAGCACCACTCCTTCCTACTCTCCTACTAATGGCTTTAGGATTCCTAAATGCCATCCCAGGAATTACCCAATCTACTGGTAAAATCACAGGAAAAATTATCGCCGCAAAAGACGGAACAGCTCTTGCCGGCTGCAACATTGTGATACCTAAATCCAGTTATGGAACCTCAACTGCTGCCGACGGCAGTTTTACTTTTGAAGTGCCTACGGGCGAACATATCGTCGAAGTTTCTTTTCTCGGATTTGAAACGACCAACCAAAGTGTCCTGGTAAAAGCGGGTGAAGTGAGCCAACTGAACCTGAACATGGTGGAACGTTCCATGAGTTTAGCGGAGGTAATGGAGACGGAAACCCAAAAACGGGCTGACCAAACCGCGACGATAAGTGTCGTGACGCAGGAAGAAATTGAAGCCAGCCGCCATGCAGGAGTTTACGATGTGTTGGGTGGCGTTCCGGGGGTTCACATCATGCAAGGTCACGCTATCGGTTACGGCTTAGCTAACCCAGTGGCGGGGAGGATGTTGATACGAGGCCTGGGGCGTACCGGCAGAGGCGATTTGAGAATCCGGGGCATCCAAATTTTGATTGACGGCATGCCGGATTATTCACAAAGCCACGGGCACCCTTTCCCCGACGTTCATGCCCTCGACAACGTGGAACGCATTGAAATCATCAAAGGACCGGCATCCGTGCAGTATGGCAACGCGATGTCGGGCGCGATTGTCCTAAAAACAAAAATACCTGACCCTGGCTTCAGCTACTACCTGAAGGGATCAACGGGCAGCTTCACCACCGGCCAAACCTTGGGGCGGCTAGGTTACCGGGGTGAAAAGGGCTACATTCAGGCGGGAGGTACTTACCGGCACACGGGCGGGTTTCGCAAAGAACCCGACGCATTGACCGCCTACAACGGCAGCCTAAAATTCGGTTACGCACTTTCGCCAAAACTGGATATCGATTTTAATGGGCTGATTGGCCACCACGAATGGGAGAACCCGGGTCCCGGCGGCTTGCCTGGCGGCAAAAATAACTGGCGCGTAGGCGACGTAAACCTTCGATACAAGGGCAAAAATGCCACTGCCTCGGTCAAGGTTTGGGGGATGCACGGGAAAGTGGTATTTGGCAATGGCGTAGAAGAACCCGTTGACCAATTTGGAGCTAAGACGAAGACCAACCTAAATTATGGCACAGGTTCGACAAATTCGGGAACCGTTACGATAGGACTTGATTGGTTGAATTATGAAATAGCACGGGACGAGAATTCTTCCGGGAAGAACAATGAAGTCGGACCTTATGTGATGGTTAAACACAACATTTCGAAGAAATTTCTCGCCGAGGCGGGGCTGCGGTTTACCGATAACGAACAGTTTGGCACCGACCTGTCCCCCGAATTCGGTTTACTCTTTAAACCGGTCAAAGGGACGTCCATACACGCCCGCGTGGCGCATGGTTTCCGGACGCCCAATGCCTTTGAGACCTCATTTGGCGGGAAAGCCAATCCCAACCTTGACGCTGCCGACCTCTGGCAAACAGAACTCGGAATCAACCAATCCTTCGGTGATCGCTTCACCCTCGAAGTCACGGGGTTCCTGCAGGATGGCTCGAATATGATCCGGGTAGAAGCTGACCCGACGCGGCCATCGGGCAAGATTTTCGCCAATTCGGGCGAATTTTCGCACAAAGGCATTGAAGTGGGGGCTACCCTGGGCGTTTCAGAATATCTTGCCCTAAACCTCACGACGACCAACCTCGAACTGGGGGACAATACCGCTTTGGTGCCACATGGCGTTCATACTTTTGGCGTAGCCTTCACCCCCGCTCATTTCTCTTTCCGGCTAGACGGGCGGTACATTACCGGATTATACAACAAGGACAAAAAGCAGGAAAAACTGGCTAATTATTTCGTCGTGGATTTATCGGGTAGTTACAAAATCCATAAACAGGTGGATGTTTTTGTCGCCGTTGAAAATTTATTCGATGAAAATTATCAAATTGTAAAAGGATTTGATATGCCGGGCATCGGCATTTTTGCCGGCTTGCGAATTAATGGGAGAACCAAGGGGAAATAAGTAGAATTTAAAATGATAAATTTAAAATTTAAAAACTGGGACAATTAGCGTTTTAGTTAAATCAGGTTCGTTTTCGACAAATCCTCCTGACTATCAATAGCTTAAACCCTTGTTGAGTTTTTTTCTTATCGAAAATTCAGGTTAAATTATGGTCTATTCGACTTATTAGCTTCTCTAAATCTACGTTTATCCAAAAGGAAGAATATTAATTGTTTACGCTTTAATTTTAGCCTTACTTTTGGCAAATGAATGTTGCCACTCTCAATAGCATAACTACCTGGCACATCCATATCCAAGGTCAGGTTCAAGGGGTCGGTTTTCGGCCCTTTGTCTATAAACTGGCAAAGGAAAATCAGTTGACCGGATGGGTAAATAATGCCGTGGATGGGGTGCATGTGGAAGTCAATGCGTCCAAAAAAGCTGCTTTGGAGTTTTACAGGGATTTAATGCAAAATGCACCCCGGCTATCGATAATAACGGAGCATTGTTTTTTCCAAACGGAACAAAAGTTCTTTGAAAATTTTCAAATTGTAAGCAGCGAAAGCCAAGGGCAGGCAAATTTGCTGTTGACGCCTGATTTTGCCATTTGTGCTAATTGCAGAGAAGAGCTTTACGATTCCAGGCGCAGCAACTATCCCTTTATCACCTGCACGAATTGCGGCCCGCGCTATTCCATCATTCGGCAACTTCCGTACGATCGGGAGAGAAGTACGATGGCGGGTTTTAAGATGTGCCCACTTTGTGCCAGAGAGTATCAAAATCCTTCCGACCGCCGCTATTACTCGCAGACCAATTCCTGCCCGGATTGCAGCATTCATTTGACTTTGTGGCAGGTTTTGCAAAATGGAAAAGTGGGTAAAATTAGTTCCGAACCGGAAACAGTTTTGGAACAAACGGTGAAGGCTTGGCAGAAAGGAAAAATCACGGCCATCAAAGGAATCGGTGGTTATTTGCTGTGCTGCGATGCGAGCAATCCAAATGCCATTCAACTTTTGCGGCAGCGGAAACACCGTCCGACCAAACCTTTTGCGGTGATGTATCCGGATTTGGAAAGCCTTGCGGGAGACGTCCAACTAAAGGAAATGGAACGGCTGGAATTGCGCAGCTCCGTTTCTCCGATTGTCCTTTTGGAATGGAGAAAAGAAACGCAATCTTCCGTTTGCAAAAATGCCATCGCACCGGGGCTAAAGCGACTTGGGGCGATGCTGCCATATGCCCCTTTGTTCGATTTGTTGTTGCAGGAATTTGGCAAACCCATCGTTGCGACAAGCGGAAATGTCAGCAATTCGCCCATCGTTTTTGAGGACGAGAATGCCCTGAACGAATTGAACCGTGTCGCCGACCTGATTTTGACAAACGATCGGGAAATCGTCGTTCCGCAAGACGATAGCGTCGTTCAATTTAGTCTCCAAAGTTCGCAACGGATAATCATTCGCCGGTCGAGAGGAATTGCCCCCACCTATATCAATGCGGCTTTGGACATGCCGAAGCAAACGATTTTGGCGGCCGGTGCTATGTTGAAGAGCAGCTTTACTTTTTTACACAACCAAAATGTATTTATCAGCCAATACCTCGGCGATTTGGAGCATTTCGACACCCAGGAAAATTACCGGCATACCGCGGAGCATTTTTTCCAATTATTTGGCGCAATGCCGGAAGTGATATTGGCAGACAAACATCCCCATTATTTCTCTTCCCAATTTGGAGAAATGCTGGCAACTGAGTTGGGCATCCCCTTGCATAAAATACAGCACCACATCGCCCATTTTGGGGCCGTATTGGGAGAGAACAATTTGGTTGCTTCCAAAGAAGCTGTTTTAGGCGTAATTTGGGACGGCACCGGCTTGGGCGACGACGGACAAATTTGGGGTGGAGAATTTTTCAAATACGAGCAATACGAATTCCAACACTGCTGCCATTTCGAGTACTTCGATTTTATTCTGGGAGATAAGATGCCCAAAGAACCGCGCATCTCGGCCTTGACCGCCACTTGGGGCATCGAGGGCGCCACTGCTTTGCTGAAAGATAAATTCAGCGAAATGGAGTGGCGCATTTACAACCAACTTTTGCAAAAAGGCAGCCCCTTAAAGACCTCTAGCGTGGGACGTCTTTTCGATGCGGTGGCTTCTCTGTTGGGATTAAAAGACAAGGTTTCTTTTGAAGGAGAGGCTGCCATGCTGTTGGAAAATTTGGCGCAGCAATTTTTCCAAAAACAGAGCCTCGATTTTTCAGACAGCTATTATCAGGAAGCGGATTTTAGGGGTCTTTCGACCAAATTTTTGATGGAAAGAATTATTCGGGATTTGAACGGGGGCTTGCCAAAAGACTTGATCGCCGCCCGCTTTCATCTTTCTTTGGTACATTTGATAAAAATAATCGCAAACGATTTGAATATCAAAAAAATAGCTTTCAGTGGCGGCGTGTTTCAAAATAGTCTGCTGATAGATTTGATTGCCCTTCATTTGGGAAGTGAATTTGATTTGTATTTCCACCAACAACTTTCTCCCAATGATGAGAACGTGTCCTTCGGGCAATTAATTTGCTACACAATAAAACACACTTTTTTTTAAAACACATAGGCACATAGAACACATAGCTTGTTGAAAACCAATTATCTATAATTCCTATGTGCCTATGTGTTTTAAAAAAGCAAACTGCATTAGTTCACTATTTTATATTGGAAAACTATGAAAAAACTTACCAAAAGTTTTTTGAAAGAATTGACTTACGAAATAATTGGAGCAGCGATTGAAGTTCACAAGGAAATGGGACCTGGGCTTCTTGAAAAAGTGTATGAGGCTTGTATGATTCACGAATTGGGTTTAAGGGGCTTAAAAGTAATGAGTCAACAAACCATCCCCGTTCGATATAAAGGGATGATTCTTGACGCTGAATTAAGGTATGATTTATTGGTGGAAGATTGCATTGTCGTGGAATTGAAAGCCGCCCTGGAAGTGTTACCTATATTTGAAGCACAGGTCATGTCTTACGCCCGATTATTGGAAGTACCCAAGGCTATTCTCATCAATTTCACTTGCACCAATATCTTTAAAGAAGGGCAAAAAACCTTTGTCAACGATTTTTTTCGCACTTTACCAGAGGAATGATTTTTTTAAACACCCTTTTATTGAAACACATAGGCACAGAAGAACACATAGTTTGTTGGAAATCAAATACCTATGTGTTCTATGTGCCTATGTGTTATAAAAAAAAGTAAGTCATGAAATTTCTAACCGAATACCGGGATGCGGAATTGGCTGGACAATACCTCGCCCAAATCAAAAAAACCGTCACCCGTCCGTGGACCATCATGGAAGTTTGCGGGGGGCAGACGCATAGCCTGGTAAAAAACGGACTGCTAAATCTGCTTCCGGATGAAATTCAGATGGTGCATGGACCGGGCTGCCCGGTATGCGTCACGCCACTGAATATGATTGACAAAGCGGTTCATCTGGCGGAAGAAAAAGGAGTGATTCTTTGTTCTTTTGGCGATATGTTGCGGGTGCCGGGTTCGAAGCGGAGTTTGTTGGAAGCCAAAGCCAATGGGGCCGATGTTCGGATTTTGTACTCGCCATTGGAAGCCGTAAAGGTAGCCTGCGAAAATCCCGAACGGGAAGTGGTTTTCTTTGCCGTGGGCTTCGAAACCACTGCCCCTGCCAATGCCCTTTCGGTGGTTCATGCGAATAAATTGGGGGTAAAAAACTATTCCATCCTTGCCTCTCACGTTTTGGTGCCACCTGCTATGGAAGCCGTGATGAACGATGAAGAAAGTAACATTCAAGCCTTTCTCGCGGCAGGACATGTTTGCACAATTATGGGCATGGAAGAGTACTTTCCGTTGGTGGAGAAATATCGAATTCCGATGGTGGTCACGGGCTTTGAACCGGTGGATTTGCTGCAAGGCATCCTGATGTGCGTTCAACAATTGGAAAAAGGGGAGGCTAAATTGGAAAATCAATACAGCCGGGTTGTTCGACCGGATGGCAACCGACAGGCGCAAAAAGTCATTCACGAAGTCTTTCAAATCACGGATAGAGAATGGCGCGGTCTCGGAACCATTCCAATTAGCGGTTACGAACTAAAGCCGGAATTTGCAGCCTACGATGCAAATCTGAAATTTCAGGTATCTATCGAGGAAGCCAAAGAAAGCGAAGATTGCATTGCAGGCTTGGTTTTAAAAGGCATCAAAAAGCCCCGTGAATGCTCGCAGTTCGGCAAAAAATGTCGGCCTGAAACGCCTCTTGGGGCGCCGATGGTTAGTTCGGAAGGGGCGTGTGCAGCTTATTATCATTTTCATCAGGCGATTTCAGAATTGGAAAATGTTTAAAACGTAGTTCTCATAAATAAAAAAGATTTGAAAAAAGAATAAGAAATGAAAAATACAATTTCCAAAAGCAACCGATGAAACCGTTCAAAGAACAAAAATTAAACATGCAACTGCAATGCCCGATGCCCCAATTGGACTTTGACATCATCACTTTGGGGCATGGAAGCGGTGGATTGCTGACCAATAAACTATTGGATACCGGGGTGTTTGCCCTGCTTGAAAATGAGTTGTTGAACGAACGGCACGACGGCGCATTATTAAATTTAAGTGGGAAAACAGCCTTCACCACGGACAGCTTTGTCATCTCGCCCATTTTCTTCCCCGGCGGCGACATCGGTGAATTGGCGGTGAACGGCACGGTCAACGACCTGGCCATGTGCGGCGCCATTCCGCAATACCTTTCCCTGAGTTTCATCATCGAAGAAGGGCTTACAGTGAAAGCGTTTTGGGACCTGCTGGTTTCCATCAAATTTGCCTGCGGGCGGGCGGGCGTACAGGTGGTCACCGGCGACACCAAAGTAGTGGAACGCGGAAAAGGCGACCAAATTTTCATCAACACCACCGGCATTGGGCGCCTGCATTCCCGCGCCGATATTGGAACGAAAAATTGCAAAGTTGGCGATAAAGTGGTGGTCAGCGGAAATTTGGCAACCCATGGCATGGCCATTATGTCTGTTCGGGAAGGTTTGGAATTTGAAACGAATATCGAGAGCGATACCCGAAACCTAAACCACCTCGTGAAGGGGTTATTGGATGTCTTCGGCAGGGAAATACATTTGCTGCGCGACCCAACTAGAGGGGGTATGGCTACCACCCTTTCGGAAATTGCGAGAGACGGTCGCTTCGGCATTGCCATCCATCAGAAAAAAATTCCGGTCGATGAACAAGTTGCCAGCGCCTGCGAAATCATGGGATTCGACCCGCTTTACGTTGCTAATGAAGGCATTTTCATTGCGGTGGTAGAAGCGCACATTGCGGAAGATTTTGTGCAGCAGTTGCAACAGGATGAATTTGGTAAAAATGCAGCCATCATTGGCGAAGTAGTCGAAGCCCACCCGAAGCAAGTTGTTTTGACGAGCGGAATCGGAGGAAAAAGGGTGGTGAATATGCTGGCCGGCGAGCAATTGCCGAGGATTTGTTGAGTTGCCGGTGACGCAGTTTGATGAACGATTCGCCCAAAAAAATGCTTCCATTCATTTCCCATCTCGATTCAATTTGGATTCCTCTTCGAAAATACCGTTAATATCTGTTAAAGTTCGGGCAGGTACCCGCGAGGTCTGCTTTCTATCTTTTACTTTAGCTGCAAAATAATCAAATATGACCAAA
>CAZJYF010000161.1:0-7933 GCA_964549665.1 uncultured Saprospiraceae bacterium | reverse complement strand
GAAATGGGATAATTCTCAATTTGATGTTAAAGTTAAAATGAGTTTTGAGCCAAAAAAAGAAAAAGTACAGGATTCTTGTTCCAAACCAAACTATTTTCCTGTAAGACATCATAATAGGATTTACCCCCATTAAGATTAAAACCTTAATTTTTTTAATTTTTTGCAAACCAAATTAAACAATTTTCCATACCTTTGCAGCCGCTAATTTTCAAACCTGAATTATGGTCTACGGAATACGGTGAAAAAGATGATTATCAAGTCCGTTTCTGATTGCCATCAGCCAAAAAAAAAAGCAATGGATGCTATAAAATTTGTGCAAGAGCAAATGGCGAATAAAACAGGATTCGCCGATTTCCGGGCGGGTGATAATGTGGCGGTAAATTATCGAATTGTGGAAGGAGCCAAAGAACGTGTACAAACCTTTCGCGGCGACGTGATCCAAATTAAGGGGCAAGGGGCTACCAAAACTTTTACCGTTCGTAAAATGTCCGGCGGGGTGGGTGTTGAACGAATTTTCCCGTTGTACTCTCCGCATATTGTTGACATTAAAGTGTTGAAGCGCGGCAAAGTGAGAAGATCGAGGTTATATTATCTTCGTGATTTGGTGGGTAAAAAAGCAAGAATCAAAGAACGCAAGTTTATCAAGCCTTCAAAAAATTGATAGTGATTCCACCGAATTAGAAAAATGGGCAACAGTGTTAAAACTGTTGCCCATTTTTTTTGCGTTATCGGGAAAGAGCCTTTTCTGAAAGAGGTGATTTCCAAAATATCTTTCTCAAAAGACTTTAAACTCTTCGATTTTTTTTAATTTTCTGAACATTTTGGAAGTCGTTTAACAAAACCTAAATTATGGAAAGTATTCTTTTTGAGATCATAGACAAGGTGGCCACCCTCACCCTCCACCGGCCGGAAAGGTACAATAGTTTCAATCGCTCCATGGCGCTCGAATTGCAAAAACAACTCGAAGAATGCGCTGATAATCAGTCGGTTCGAGCAATTTTTCTCACCGGTTCGGGCAAAGCCTTTTGTGCGGGTCAGGACTTACAGGAAGTGATTGCACCGGATGCGCCCGCCTTGACTACCATCCTGAAAGAACACTACAACCCCATCATTCGGCGAATCCGGCAGATTGAAAAGCCCGTCTTGTGCGGTGTCAATGGAGTAGCCGCCGGTGCCGGTGCCAACTTGGCCATAGCCTGCGACATCACCGTTGCGGCCGAATCGGCCGTTTTCATCCAGGCTTTCAGCAAAATTGGGCTGATTCCAGATAGCGGTGGTACTTTTTTCCTGCCACGTCTCGTCGGGATGCAACGGGCATCGGCTTTGATGATGTTGGGCGAAAATATTTCCGCCAAAGATGCCGCCGCAATGGGCATGATATATAAAACCTTTCCGGACAATGTGTTTCGGGAAGAAGCTTTTGAATTAGCTTTGAAATTAGCCTCAATGCCCACCAAAGGACTTGGGTTGACCAAACGGGCTTTGAATCAATCCCTTGCCAATGACCTTGTCGCCCAATTGGTGGTGGAAGATGAATTGCAATCTATCGCAGGCAATACAGCGGATTATAAAGAAGGCGTTCGAGCATTTTTGCAAAAAAGAAAACCCGTGTTTAAAGGGAGGTGAGAGCTCGATTTCTGGAGACAGACTACATTCTCACTTTTCTCACCTAAAAAGGTATTCGCCCGGAGTTGACAGACGGGTAAGAGAGTCTTGCAATTACCGGGTTAACCAATAATATGCGAAACGGCCACCGCCAACTACCGGCGAATATCCTTCCCCTTCGGGGTTTCAAAAAAAAGGCAACTCGGGTTGCCCTCACGATGGAGATTGTTTTCATTTGTTTTGTGAGTGCAAACTTTATTAAATGAATTTGGGATGTATTTTCCATTTCTATGCACGAGGGTAAAAAGAAGGGCAATTGGTTACTTTTGAATTTCAAAAACGTTCACCGCCAACTGCCCACTGAAAAAGTATTCCCTATTCGCTAGCCACAAAAGAATAGCAAAAAAAATTCTCTTGCAATAGGGACGAAAGCAAGAAAACCCTATTTTGAGGAAATTAAGAGAGTTTAACCACGATTCCGGCTAGCCCTGTAGGAACGTTAATTTTTCCAAGTCCTTTTAAATCACTGACAACCAATATTTTGCAAGTATTGTTAAAATCAAAAAGAACGTCGGTTAAAAACTTTAACTTTCAGCAAAAGCCATTATTTTGTCAAATAACAAAAAAGAAACGAAATCGGAAGGTCCTTTACCTAAGCGGGATCCGGTAAAAACCAATCTCCCGACTGTCCGAAAATTAAGCACCCCCAAAAAGTCAAATCAAGGGAATGAAGACCTTTTAGAAGGCATCCTTCGGGGGGAGTGCGTAGCTTTAGGGCGGGCAATTACCCTGATAGAAAGCACCCGTCCTGAACATCAGGATTTCGCACAGCATATTATCGAAAAATGCCTGCCCCATGCCAATCGATCCATCCGTATCGGCATTACCGGTTCGCCGGGGGTAGGCAAAAGCAGCTTCATCGAAACCTTGGGAACACTTCTTGTAAAGCTGGGCAGGAAGGTAGCTGTTTTGGCGGTTGACCCCTCAAGCCGTTTGAGCAAGGGTAGCATTTTGGGCGATAAAACGCGCATGGGAAAATTGTCGATTTCCGAAAACGCCTTCATCCGCCCCTCCCCCTCAGGAGAGTCCTTGGGTGGGGTGGCGCGCAAAACGAGGGAGGCAATTATTCTATGCGAAGCGGCCGGTTTTGACACCATACTAATAGAAACTGTTGGCGTCGGACAATCCGAAACGGCTGTACATTCAATGGTAGATATTTTTCTGTTGCTGCTTTTGCCGGGCGCGGGCGACGAATTGCAGGGCATCAAGAGAGGCATCGTCGAAATGGCGGATTTGATTGCCGTCAACAAGGCGGACGGCGAACGGGTAGCTTGGGCCGAAAATGCCAAAAGGGCTTACCGGAATGCCTTGCATTTGCTTCCACCCAAAGAAAGCGGCTGCACGCCCAAAGTAGTCTCCTGCTCCGCACAAACGGGTGAAGGCATCACTAAAATATGGCAACTAATACTTGATTATCAGAAGCTTGTAAAAGAAAATGGCTTTTTTGAAAAAAGAAGAAAAGAGCAAGCCCGGTATTGGTTACACGAAACGATTGAAGGCAAATTGAAGCACCTGTTTTTTAAAAAGAAAACTGTGAAAGAACGATTTGCTCAAATCGAAAACGCGGTTTTGGAAGGAAAAATGTCCTCTTTTCAGGGAGCGGAAATACTTTTGAAACAGTTTTTGGAAAAATGATTTCATCAAATCTCAATGCTCGTAAAGTTGCACACCGTACCTCGGAGGTTCACTCCGAGAAGCAACCGAGTGCATTCTTTCTCCTCGCAGCAGAAGCTACGAGCTACGGTGTTTTCAAACCTGTATAATTTGCTAAATTTGCGCTTCATAGATGCACAAAGAAGCAGTTTTTTATGAAAATAGGAATCATTTTCGGCGGTCCTTCACGAGAAAGAGAGATTGCCTTTGCCGGTGGACGTACCGTTTATGACAATCTCAATAAATCGCTTTTTGAGCCTGTCCCCCTTTTTGTAGATAGCCTTCGGAATTTCATTTTGCTCGAATGGCAGTACATTTACAAAGGTACCATTCGAGATTTTTACCCTCCGGCGGAAGCAGTACCGCCCTCTCCGAATAATTTTCAGATTTATATCGAAAGTTTGGGAAAATTAACCCAACAAGAAACGGAAAAATTGATTCGCAAAGTAGGACGCAAAGTCGACATAGCTGCCTTGCCGGAAATGATGGATGTCGCCTTTTTGGCCTTGCATGGCGAATTTGGCGAAGACGGACAAATTCAGGGATTGCTCGAAAGTATGAACATACCCTACACGGGAAGCGGCATCCGGGCTTGTTCGATAGGCATGGACAAAGCTTTCCAAAAAAAGGTGATGGAGGCGAGTGGATTCGCCTGCCCCAACGTCTTGGTTCTTGAACGCAGGAAATGGATAGAGGGTGACTTAAAACAAATTTTCAAACGAGCTTCCAAAAAGCTTGGTTTTCCAATGGTCATTCGACCCGCGAATCAAGGTTCTTCTATCGGAGTGGCAATAATCGACGAAGAAGCTGGCTTGAGCGCATTTGAAAAATTCGTCAACCGGGCATTTTTCCGAGAGATCATCCAAATGGATGACTGGCAAAAAAAGACGAAAAAAGAAAAAGTCAATTACATATGGGAACTGACCGACATTCGCGTGGGACTGGGCTTTCCCCTGAACGCTAACGGTCACACTCTTTACCACCCGGAAGAATTGCTGACTTTTTTGGATGGCAAATTGTTGGCTTCTCCTTTGGAAAAAAAAGTGGTTTTGGAGAGCCATCTAAGCGAAGAAAAAGTTATCTTAGAAGCCTTTATCAGCGGAAAAGAGTTCTCCTGCATCGTCATCCGGAAGGAAACGGGGGAGGCGGTGGCCCTGCCACCCACCGAGATCGTGAAGGGCGGCGAAATATTCGACTACCGGTCAAAATACCTGCCTGGTTTTTCCCGAAAGGTGACGCCAGTCAATTTGCCGGGAGCCAAAATCAACGCCATTCGGAAAGAATGCGAGCGTTTGTTCGAGTACCTCGAATTCAATACCTACGCCCGCATTGATGGGTTCATCAGTTCACCTGAAAACGAGGACAGCGTCATCTATCTCAACGACCCCAACACGACTTCCGGCATGTTGCCTTCTTCTTTCTTTTTTCACCAGACAGCCGAAATCGGTTTGACCCCCTCTCAATTTCTGACCTTCATCATCCGGACATCTTTACAGGAACGAATAGCAACCTCTGTCCAAGTGAAGCATTATCAGTCCCTTCTGGAAAAGTTGGACGCAAAAATCGAATTGCTCAAAACGGGGGATTCACCAAAAAAGAAAATTGCCGTCATCATGGGGGGCTATTCTTTCGAACGGCATATCAGCGTGGAAAGCGGCCGAAATATTTTTGAAAAGCTGGCAAGCTCAAAAAAATACGAACCGTTGCCCATTTTTTTACTGGGAAATTCGGAAAAACACGATTTGTATCAAATTCCGATCAACCTCCTTTTGAAAGACAATGCGGACGACATCAGGGACAAGATTTTGACTTTTAAAAAGCATCCTCTCGTCGAACAAATTAAGAAGCAGTGCAGGGAAATTACCGAAAAATACGCATCGAAGGACGTCATTTTTGAACCCAAAAAAATGAGCTATCCGGAGTTGGGGAAGG
The DNA here is from genome assembly GCA_964549665.1 of uncultured Saprospiraceae bacterium. Lineage (GTDB taxonomy): Bacteria > Bacteroidota > Bacteroidia > Chitinophagales > Saprospiraceae > CAZJYF01. The sequence continues at coordinate 2,683 of CAZJYF010000161.1, read as the reverse complement.
TGGTAGCTGGCGTTTTCATCGCCCTCCATGGTCGTCCCGGAGAAGATGGAGAAGTCCAGGTAAAATTGGATGCCCTCGGCATCCCATACAACGGGTCAGGAGTAGATTCTTCCTCCATCACCATCAACAAATTCAAAACCCTGCAATGCCTGAAACAGCACGGATTTTGCGCCACGCATCAACTCCTCGTTTTTCAAAATGATTTTATAAAAAATAAAGCCGCCCAATTTGAAAAGATCGAAAAAGAAATCGCGTATCCCCTGGTTGCCAAACCGGTGGACGAAGGTTGCAGTTCGGCGGTGAAAGTTCTCAAAAACAGGGAAGAGGTGGAGGCTTATCTGAACCTGATGTTTCGAAAAAAAGAAGCGGCAGGTTTTGAAGAAAGAGCGCTTTTGGGCCTAAAGCCACAGGAAGAATTTCCTCGCAAAAAAGAAGCCTTGCTGGAAGCCATGGTCCTTCCAAATGGGGCAAAACATTTTCTCGAAATTACCGGTGGGCTGCTCACTCACCACGAAGGAGACTTTATCCGTTACGAGGTTTTTGAACCTTCCGAAGTGTTGGCAAGCGGAGAGGTGCTGTCGCTGGAGGAAAAATTTTTGGCCGGTGAAGGTCAAAATATTACCCCTGCCCGCTTTGCCAAACAGAAAGCCGATTATGCTTTTATTGCCCAAAAGGTGAAAGCGGAATTTGAGCGCGCCGCCCGTCTTTTAAAGGTGCAAGGCTACGCAAGAATTGATGCCTTCGTCCGCATTTACGAAAACCGTCGCGTGGAGACGATTATCATCGAAGTCAACTCCCTGCCCGGCATGACACCCGCCACCTGCATTTATCACCAAGCTGCCCTGAACGGTTACAAACCCTTTGAATTTATCGATAAAATTCTGGAATTTGGATTTGAAAGAAAGGCGCTGGAGTCTTGATTTTTAAAAAAAATTGAAAGCCGACCAATGAAAGAACTATTGAACGAACGATTGAAAGAGTTATCAGCCCAACTGCAAAACCGCGCAAAAGCATGGGCCAAGGAGGTGTATCTTTTCCTTAGCAGCTTGTTTTTTTTGAAAAATCTAGCTGCCATGGTAGCCGTGATTGTTTTCTTGCTTTTTTTGACCAACTGGTGGATGCAATGTTTTACACGGCATGGCGAATCGGTTCAGGTGGATAATTTTGTAGGGATGCCCTTAGCGAAAGCCAAAAAAGTAGCCAAACATAAGCATTTCAAATTGCAGGTGTTGGACAGCACCTGGCTGGAAGGCAAACCGCCCGGACTTATTCTCGTTCAAACCCCAAAACCCCATTCTCGCGTTAAGGAATACCGAACAATTTACCTCACGGTCACCAAACAGCAGCCCGATTTGGTTCGATTGCCGGAACTGGCCGAAAGCAGCTACGATTACAACCAGTATTCAAAAAAACTGAAACGAAAAAATATCAAGACCAAAATTCGAGGGCGGATTTTCGACCGGCGGCAGGCGGTGAATACCATTCTTTATTTGTACTTCGGTAATAAAAAGATCACCGACAGAGATATAAAGGAGGGGGTCAAGATTCCGATGGGAAGCGAATTGGAATTTGTCATTACGGAAAAAACTTCCCTGACGGTAGAAATTCCCCAATTGGTTTGCAAAAGATACGATGCCGCCGAATTTTTGATAAGCAGCTCAAACCTGAAACTCGGCACGGTGCATGAAGATGCCTCGGTTACAAACCGAACCACTGCCTTCGTCTGGAAACAAGTGCCTGCCTATTCCGCCACCCAAAATATTCCGATGGGGGAACAAGTAGAGTTGTACATCACACAAATTCGACCCGAAGACTGTCCGGTGGAGGATTCCAATTTTTAGGAAGTCATTGGTGGTCGTTGTTACAATTAATTGAAAATTAGCTATTTATAAAAATGACGAATGACTTCTTTCAGATACCACATGATCCGTACTTTCAATTGCACCGTCCTTTAGGGCGGTGATAAAAAAAAGAATGTTTTAGGCTTTAGCCAATCATTGTCTGTGCAAGAAAGAGGAAGGATAGGCGATACATACGTATGTACTAAAGTCGAGATATTGCTTAAACTTTTCACCGCCCTAAAGGGCGGCGCAATTGATGAACGATACAATTGAATGACTCAATTAAAGGGCGGCGCAATTGAAGGGTTGATTGGCAACAATCACCACATATCTTCGTTTTTGAAAAGTAGATTGACAAAGCATGAGCTTTCCACCCGTTTTCCCACAAATTTTATTGCCTTCAGGACACAAGCAGCAAAGAGGTGTTTCGTTTTTTTACATCTTGCAAAAATGTGCTACGTTTGCGCTGCATTTGTAAAACACAATTTTAAACTATGCGAATTCTTTACGCGCTGGTCGTTGTTCATCTGAACATTTCCATTCTCCAAGCCCAAATACTGGACTTTGGACCTCCCGGTGGCAACGCCGCTTTGAGATATTATGCCAATGGGGAACAAGCCCGGCAGGAAGCAGAAATTGAACGGTTAATTGGGCACAACCCTTTTTTGGAAGGGCTTGAAAGAGGCCCCGAAAATTGCCCACCAGCGCTGATGGCTGACTTCATTGTCGTGCCTGGAAATAATGTTAGTTTTATTGTGGATACCTTGGGACTCGGCGGAGGGGTTGGGAGTACTTTAACTTGCCTTGGATGTACTGCCAACAGCCTGCAATTCGGTTTTGCC
>CAZJYF010000160.1:0-8011 GCA_964549665.1 uncultured Saprospiraceae bacterium | reverse complement strand
ACGATTTCATCAAACTTCTTTTTGATTTCAGCGCGGGTCATTCCGAGTAGAGAACCATTGAGGAAAATATTTTCTCTGCCCGTCAGTTCGGGATGAAAGCCGGTGCCTACTTCCAGCAGCGAGGCGACCCGCCCGTCCAATTCGATTCTGCCGGTGGTGGGTTCAGTGATGCGGGAAAGGATTTTCAGAAGGGTGCTTTTCCCCGCGCCATTCCTGCCGATGATGCCGACGACCTCCCCTTTTTTCACCTCGAAAGACACCTCTTTGAGCGCCCAAAATTCTTTGTTCCCCGAATTTGGGGATGCCGTTCCCCACAATTTGTTCCAGCCATGTGCGAGGGCATCGCGCAGGTTGCCGTTGGCGCTTGCACCGAGGTAGTATTTTTTGTAGAGATTTTCAACTTTGATGGCTACGTCACTCATAGGTGTTTTGTCAAGTGAGGTGGTGACTTGTCACCACCTCACTTCAATGGTGTGTAAATTTATAAAATATCTGCCATCACTTTTTCAACTTTATAGAAATAAAAGATACCACCCAAGAAAAGCAATAGGATAACGCCAAAAGAGAGGTATATGTAGGCATCGGGTGGATTCCCACCGATAATACTCCACCGCATCCCTTCCACGACCCCCGTCATTGGATTTAGATAAAACAACAAGCGGTACTGTTCCGGTACGGCTTCGGCAGGGTAGGCGATAGGGGTGGCAAACATTCCCAACCGAAGAAGGAAGGGAGTGATAAATCGAAAATCCCGGTAGCGGACAGTCAGGGCGCTCATCCAAATGCCGCCGGTCAAGCCGGAAACGAGGGCAATCAAAATGAAAAGGGGAAGGAATACAATTTGACTTCCCGGCGGGAAGCGATAAATTAGCATCAATGCTGCCAGGCAAATCAGGGTGATGCCAAAATCAATGAAACTCGTGACTGCCTTTGAAAGAGGAATGATAAGCCGGGGAAAGTATATTTTTTGCACCATCTGCTGCGCCCCGATGATAGAATTTCCGGCTTCGGAAAATAGCGTGGCAAAGTAGGTCCATCCACTTAGACCGGCTATGGTATATAAAAGATGGGGTGTATTGCCGGTATCCACTTTTGCGACCACCCCGAAAACAAAAGTTAAAATCAGCAGGGTAAAGATGGGGTTGATGAACGCCCAAAGGAAACCGATAAATGTTTGCGCATACTTCACCTTGAAATCCCTCATAGCCAACGTCCAAAGCAATTCTCGGAACCGATACAACTCCCTAAAGTCTATTTTGAACCAATTTTTGCTTGGCTGTATGATGGTTTTGGACATTCCTTGCTAGCTTTGAACAAAATTTCAGATATGCAAGTATCGGTAATTATTCCGGTTTTCAACGCGGAAAAATTTGTGGAAAAAGCGGTACTTTCTGCTTTGGCACAAGAAGAAACGGGAGAGGTTCTCATTATAGAGGATGGTTCGACGGATGCTTCTTTGGCAATTTGCCGCCGGTTGGCAGAAGAAAATGAAAAAGTGAGACTTTTTCAACACCCGGATAATGGAAATCACGGCCCGGGGGCTAGCCGAAATGTTGGCTTGAGAAAGGCCAAATGTCCATTTGTTGCTTTTTTGGATGCGGATGATTTTTATTTAGAGAACCGATTTAGGAGTTCCATGAAAATTTTTGAGGGGGATGCGAAGGTTGATGGAGTTTATGAAGCAGCAGGTTTTCATTACTATTCTGGATCGGGGGAAATGCTTGATATTAAATGCAGCGCAAACAAGTCCCTTGTTGCGATAAAAGGGCAACTTAACCCTTCAAATTTATTTGAGGAGTTTTTTATGGACAAAAATGGGTGGTTTACATTAGATGCTTTAGTAGTAAAGAAAGAATTGATTAATCGAATAGGTTTCTTTGATGAATCGTTGCGGCAAACGGAGGATACCGATTTTATTTTAAGGCTTTCTTTAATAGGGCGCTTGATTTCCGGCAGGAAAAAAAAGCCCGTTGTGCTTATTGGTATTCACAAAGGGAGGAGTGTTTATCGTAGGGAGGAGGTCAATCATTTTCGCTATCTTCTTTTCAGAAAATGGCATCAAAAGGTTTTTTCCCACAGGTGGAATAAGGAACTAAATAGGTTTATTTTGAGAGGATGTTTATCCCATCACCCTGTAGCATATCAAATAAGGGAATACCGGGCATTTAGACTCGTATTTAAAAGTTTCCTACTGATTTTGTGGTTGATAAAAAAACCGAGCTTAGCGCTGAAACTCATTTAAAATAACCGCTAAACCATGAAAATTCTTTTTTGCACACCCACCTTCCAAACGATTACGCATGGCCCTGCAAAATTTGCGAATTTGATTTTCAAAATCAATGAATTATATCCACCCCACGAAATCAGAATACTCACGGAGGATACTGAAAAAGGCGTCCCTGGAAAGATTTACCGATGTACGTTAATACGCAAAAATTGGATTAAGCTAGGGAGAATGCGCAATGCCCTGTCTTATTGGAGAGACATTCGTCGAATCAGAAAAGAATTTAAATTCGATTGCCTGGTTTTTAATAATGCCATTCATGGGCTGATGACTTGTTTGTTTCCCACTGCCAAAGAAATCAAGATCGTTGGATTGATAAACGATTATGAATGTTTGGCTGCTAGTTGGAATATAATTAAAATGACCAAATCGACCTGGGTGGATTTAATGCACCGCCCATTGGAAAAGTTGACAACGAAATTATTAGACAGGACTTTAACTTGTTCTGACTTTCTAAAGTCGGAAATTGAACGAGCCTACCACTGCCCAGAGGACAAAATCCGAAGATTGTATCAGGCAATTGAATTGACACAATTGCCTTTTAAATCTGGAAATTTCATTCGACCTGAAGAACAAATTAAAATCCTTTTTGTGAAAGCAGATTATAGGGTAGGTGGTCTACCTGTACTTTTGCAAGCACTAGGAACTTTAAAAGAGCATGATTTTTTTCTTACCGTTTGCGGACCTTTAATGAGAGAGGCAAGCAGCATTCGCCTATTAGCAAGAAGCGTGAAAAACGTTCATTTGGAATTTAAAGGGCCGACTTACCAAAGGACTATTTTTGCTTTCATGTGCCAGCACCATATTTTATGCACACCTTCTCTTCGGGAAGGCTTGGGGATGGCTAATATGGAGGGTTTGGCAATTGGGATACCCGTCGTTAGCACTAAAGCAGGGGGCATCCCAGAGGTGTTGGACCATGGCGCAAATGGTTGGTTGGCAAACCCCGGCGATGCCAAAGATTTAGCTTCAAAGATTGAAGATTGTTTGCGCTCTCCTCATAAACGATTAGAGAAAAGCAGGAGAGGGCGCAAGTATGTGGAAGAAAAGTTTAATCACTCTTTGATGCTGGAGAATTTTTTGGAAATCCTCTCGGATGTTACACGCCCATCTTGCAAAATATATCCATAAAAGGCAATTGGGTGTTTTGAACAAATAATTTGAATTTGGCTGCATCTTCATAATTTGTCAACTCCAATCGGTCTGATACGGCGTAATTGAAGCGGGCATCTGCGTCAAGGGCTTTAAGATGTTCGATACATAGGAGGCTTTCCTCCAGAAATTCTGGCAAATTCGCTTCAAAGGAAATGAGTGGAATTTTGTGGGACAAACCGATGAGGGCTTTTTCTTCGTAGCCTTCCGTATCAATTTTAATGAAATACGGCTTGCCAAATTCCTGAATTAATTCATCGAGGGTTGTGGTTTGAACGGAGTAGGATTTGCCTGAAAAAATAAAACTTTGCTGCCAACGGTTTCTTTTTGGATTTTCCAAAATGTGTTTCCACTTGATATTCAGGGTATTCAAAGCAGAGCCTTGCTGGCAGACATGGAAAATTTCCGAACCGGGGCGGTCGCTGATAGCTTTGTCGACGACCATCACCTTGTCCGAATTTCGGAATCTTGCTTTGAGGGCTTTTTGATTCCGGCGGTCGGGTTCTACGCTTATTACCCTTGTCCCTAAGTCTTGAAAAATTGCGGTGTTGTAGCCTTCGTTCGCTCCGATATCGAAAATGAGGAATGGGCTATTAACCCTTTGCAGAACTTTTGCGTACAATTTGCTCTCTGCTGCGAGGGCTTTTTTTAACACCGGTTTATGGCATTCGTACCACCGCAAATAAATTTTCGAATAGCGGATGCGGAAGTAGAAATCGAATTTCTCAAAAAAATGTTTGATTGCCGTTTTTAAAGTATTTGCCATAACTTTACTGAAAATTCTTTTTTTTCCAAAGAAACGAAAAAAGCCAAATGACCAAAAAAATTGGGCTGATTGAACTTTATTCGCACAGCGAAGTTTTATACAACTTTTGTAAGATCCTCACGAAGACAAACGATTATGAACTGACTGTTTTTACCCAAAAATTTATTTATGAAGATGCTCCAGCTTGTTTAAAAAAGTCGCCGTCAATTCAGTGGTTTTTTATTTCAAAAAAAGAAAATCATCCATCTTTTATTACGATGCATTTAGAGCGTTTGAATGAATGCCGGGTCCTGATTTTGGTTACCATTGCCTCCAATTTTCGCTTCTATTCAGCCCTGAAATTTAGGGCAAAAACCATCTTGGTTGTTCATAATGCGAATGCCTTGCTTCGTCCTTCAAAAAGCATTCGATTCTCGCTATTTTCATTTCCAACTGATTGGTTTCGACTTTGCAAGGTATTGATTTTCAGGGATTTTTATTTCAAAAAAAAAATGCTTAAAAATTTCGACTACCTTAGTCTGCCAAGCCAATTTGTTTATCGGCAAGTTGAAAAAAAGAGCTTCCTGCGTCCCGAAAAACTTTGCAGACCTTTACCTTTTGCTTTCTTTGAAGGAAAGCAGAAAGACATTCTTTTCCATGAAAAAATCACCATCGCCATCCCCGGAACTATCACCGATGAAAGCAGAGATTACGAACTTGTTTTCAAAGCGTTCAAAGAGGCGATTCCGGATTTTGATTTGCACATCCAATTGGTGCTGTTGGGCAGACCGAAAGGGGGATATGGAAGGCGGGTTATTCGGAAATTTCAATCACTTGAGTGCGAACATTTTGAGGTGATGAGTTTTGGGGAATCGGTTCCTCAGGAGGAATACGAAGTTTGGCTTCGCAAGTGCGATTTTCTGATTTTGCCTTTGATGCGTTTTGCGAAGTACGGCATTTACCGTGAAGAATTGGGTTTTACGAAAATTTCGGGTAGTTTGAACGATATGATTCGGTTTGGGAAACCTGCATTGATTCCGGACTTTTATCCGTTGGAAAAAGAATTGCAAAAATTGGTTGCCGTTTTTTCAGATGCCGGGGAGTTATCGGAAAAGTTGTCCGGGTGGATTCAAAACAGGACTTTTGAAAGTTTGAGGCCAATAATTCTGGAAGGCTTACTTGGCTTTTCAGAAGAGAAAAAAAGGCTTGAATTTCAGAATGTCATTCAAGAGATAATCCTTCCCTCCCACCGATTAAAAAGAGTAAATCCTCACTGAAAACCATAAAACCGAACGGAGGATTTAGAAATTTCGGGTTTTTTAAAGGCTAAATCCCAGCCGCCGTCGTACTCGATAAATTCGGGAACGTATTGCTTTCCGAAGCGGGTCAATTTAATTTTCATGGTCACGTCAAAATCGAACAGGATAGTATTGTTTTTCAGGCGGTATTCGCGGGCAATGACCTGGAAATTGCTCTTTTCGAAATAGGTTTCCAAATATTTAATGACCGTCTTGTCTGCTTTTTTGTGTTCGTATTGGGGCTTCACTTTGGCGGTGAAAACGTAGCAGTCAATTGAATCCTGATACAGTTTGGAGGTGATGGAGAAGTCGTAATACCGCATCATTTTTTCATCAAAAATGGCTGTTTTATCGCCGATGAACAGGACATCTGCTTTTTCGCCGGGCTGGAACATCAATTTCTTCAATTCGTGGATTTGCTTTTCCAATCCTTTGGGATTTCCTTTAGGGACACCTCCTTTTCGGGATTCGCAGACGGTCCCATGTGTGAAGAACAATCGGTCAATCAGCTTGGCAGTAAAGTAGCGATACTCCTTTTCCTTTTTGTAAAATTTTCCACGGATGACTTCTTTTTTGGGGGTCATGCTGCGGCAGCGGCCATCCGATTGTTGATGGAGGATACTGAAATAGGACGCTTTTAGTTTCGCTTTTTTGTCAAACATTTCGATGGAATTGTCTGAATCGTAGGTCAAAAAACGAAGATTGCGAAAAGCGCGATAGAAGGACTTGTCCGAACGGACCATGTGAATAAAATCATCCACGTCGAAACCTTTTCTCTTTGCTGTTACGATGAACGAATCTAGATAAACGACGGCGGCTATATGTTCGTTTACATCCTTTGTTTGTGCGATAATCTGCGTTGATGGGAACAAAAAAAGTACCATGAGAGTGGCATGCAAGACTTTTCCTTTCCCGAAGGAACGAATCCAAAATACCCAGCTTATTCGAGATACAATATTCATAATCTGCTTTTCAATTGGGTGGCATTTATGTTCTTTTATGGCATGGTCATTAGAGTTCATTGGTCATCTTTCTGGCGAAAATCTAAATCAAGAATCAAAACGTTTTTTGCACGTCTGTTGTGAAATTTCACCAGCATTTTAAGGATGCTATTTTAAAAAAAAAGCTTGCACGATAATTGTTTTTACTTAAAAAATCCCTTTCTGAAAATTTGATGGGTGGAGTTATGAAAAAAAATGAACAATTTATTGACCTACAATACGGATTGTCAGCACTTTTGAATTTTTCATTTTAAATTTTAAATTTCTCTGGGGTGTTTTACAAAAATAGTTTAAAGTTCTTTTTGTTTTTGCCGGGTGTGTTGTTTGGTCAGGAAGTAATTCCGTACCCGGACAACTCCCCACCGGCGGCACAATTGGAGCTACTGGGGATGCCACCTCCTGCCAATTTGTGGAATTACCCCGATTATGAGGCGGCCTTTAAGGTGCTCGACCAAATTTATGCTGCCGATAAACTTTCTTTGCCGAGGAATGAAAGTGCCCATTCCGGCGACTTGTTTGCCCGCATGCTTGCCTTTGAAAATTTTGACTTTCTGACTGCCTCAAATCTGAATTTGGGGAAGCGCATTGTGGCATATGAAAAATATAAATCCATCCCACACCACCTATTGATTTATTATGTAGAGGACAACCGGGAAACGGAGCGATTCAGCAGGGAAGTTTTGGAATGTTATTTATTGGAGACCTACGTTCTCAGCAATGGAATGCAGTTGTACGAAGAACTGAGGAGGAGTCTTGGCAAACAGACCTATGGCTATCTCTTCAAACAGGGCTATCGGCAGATACAATTCAGCCTGAGAAACAGCATGGAAAACCTTTTCACTATTTTGGAATCGGATTATTCTCGCTACAATCGGAAGGCTCTTTCAGATTTTGCCCATAAATTTTATTTTTTGTTTCCAAAGATTTTAGAAGATGATTTTTACAAATCCTTGAAAGTCAGGATGAAACGATTGGAACGAAAACATCCCTATGCCGAAGTCCGGGAAATTATGGGTGAATTGAGGGCGGAGTTTTGAACCGGCATTCCATTATTTCAAGCTATATTTGCCCACCTTCACTTCCTTCAGGGAAGGCAATGCTTTTTCAGAAATTTAAAAATTTGCAAAAACTTGAAACGAGTACTCATCACCGGCGCAGCGGGCTTCCTAGGATCGCACCTCTGCGACCGCTTCATTAAAGAAGGCTATCATGTCATCGGCATGGACAACCTCCTGACGGGGAGTTTGGCGAATATCGAACACCTTTTTCCATTGAAGGAGTTCGAATATTATCATCACGATGTGTCCACTTTTGTTCATGTGCCGGGGCAATTGGATTACATCCTTCATTTCGCTTCGCCGGCTAGTCCGATTGACTATTTGAAAATGCCAATTCAGACGCTGAAGGTCGGTTCCATCGGCACCCTCCATTTGCTGGGTTTGGCGAAAGCCAAAAAAGCCCGCATATTGGTTGCCTCTACTTCTGAGGTTTACGGCGACCCCCAAATTCATCCTCAGCCCGAGGAATATTG
>CAZJYF010000159.1:0-8025 GCA_964549665.1 uncultured Saprospiraceae bacterium | reverse complement strand
AAGTCTCTGCGGATGGTATCTTCCGAAACGTTTAAATGCTGGCTCAAATCGGGAAGTAATACTTTGTTATGAATATTGACTTCTCTCAAAATTAAGGCTTGTCGCTCGCTTTTCAACATGGTAGGACGCTTATTAAAAATTTATGTAAAGGTATAAAATATAGCCAAAGTTAAAATTATAGAACTCCAAAAATATCGCAAAAACTTGCAGATGGAAGATTTTAATTGAACAATTAAGGGCAATTATCGATTAAAATTGCAAAATATTGCAAAATACTGCAAGAAATAAAAAAAACATTTTACTTTTGCACCTACCATGCAATGAAGTGCTTTCTTCTGTGCCCTTCAATTATTAAACAATAGCAGAGCGAGGAATAACTTTAATTGGGGGTTTGGGAATAAATTAGATACGCCTTATTTGGCTTCAATTTTTTTCTGTGGAATTTTAATTTACCGCTAATAACCTGAGTTATGAAACCCGATACTTCGGGATATTAAAGTTTCACAGAAGGGAAAAAGGGCATGTCAGTGGGTGTAGGTTTTTTTTATTTCATAAGTCTTCAAAGCACAAAATTATCCACTTCCTTCTTAAAATCACTTTTCATCGATGACACCACTTCCCAACGTTCAGTTCGACCCTTTCCAGGGTCTTGAAAAAGTTCCAACCAATATTTACCGGGATTCCCAGGAAGCTTCCAAGGTTGTAGCCAAGGAAATTTCAGATTTAATCCGCCAAAAAGCGGCTCAAGACGAAACCTGTGTTTTAGGATTGGCGACGGGTTCCACCCCGAAAACGGTTTACGCAGAATTGGTCAGAATGCATCAAAAAGAAGGATTGAGTTTTAAAAACGTGGTGACTTTCAATCTGGACGAATACTTCCCGATGCCACCGGATGAATTGCAAAGTTACGTTTGCTTCATGAGGGAGCACCTTTTTGACCACATTGACATACCTGCTGAAAACATTCACATTCCTGACGGTACAATTTCCAAAAAAGAGGTGAATGAATTTTGCAGGAATTACGAACAGAAAATCAAGGAAACAGGTGGAATAGACTTACAAATTTTGGGCATTGGTCGAACCGGGCATATCGGATTTAATGAACCCGGTTCAGGCACCTATTCCCGCACGCGGCTCATCTCGCTCGACTACCTTACCATGGTGGATGCTGCCAGCGATTTTTTTGGCGAAGAAAATGTTCCAAAAAAAGCCATCACGATGGGTGTGGGAACCATTCTCGATGCCAAACGGGTGATTTTGATGGCATGGGGAGAAGCCAAAGCCCCCATCATAAAAGAAGCGGTGCAAGGAGAAATTAGCGATACGGTGCCTGCTACCTTCCTTCAAAACCACCCGAATAGCATGGTGGTGTTAGATTCGGCGGCTGCCGCAGAATTGACGCGAACAAAGACTCCCTGGCTGTTGGGCTTGGTTGATTGGGATGAGATATTGATGCAAAAAGCAGTGATTTGGTTGAGTTTGCATTTGAACAAACCCGTTCTGAAACTAACCAACCGCGATTACAGCGACAATGGAATGGGCGACCTGGTGACTAAATATGACTCCGCTTACCAAATTAATATTGACATCTTCAACCGGCTGCAACGCACCATAACAGGTTGGCCAGGCGGCAAACCCAATGCCGATGATACTCACCGTCCGGAAAGGGCCCTTCCCGAAAAAAAGAGGGTCATTATCTTCAGCCCTCACCCGGACGACGACGTGATTTCCATGGGCGGCACTTTCATTCGCCTTCACGACCACGGCCACGACGTTCATGTAGCCTATCAAACCTCTGGCGACATTGCTGTTTTCGATGAAGACGTGGTTCGCTTTGCCGATTTCGTAAATGATTTTCACGATTCTTTCGGGATGCACACCGAATTGACTGAATCTCTATTTGCGACTATCCGGCAAAAACTGAAAACCAAAGTGCCGGGCGAGATTGACCCTGAAGAAGTGCGAAAAATAAAAGGCATCATCCGCCGGGGAGAAGCCAAGGCCGCGTGCCGTTATGTGGGAATCCAAGATGAAAATTTACATTTCCTCGACATGCCGTTTTACGAAACCGGATTGGTCAAGAAAAGCGACCTGGGGAAAAAAGACATTAATATTATCGTTGATTTACTTCGAGAAATTAAACCCCACCAAGTATTTGCCGCCGGTGATTTGTCAGACCCGCATGGAACACACCGGGTTTGCCTGAGCGCCATTTTTCAGGCCTTTGAACATTGTAAAAAAGAGGGTGACGATTGGTTGAAGGATTGTTTTATGTGGCTCTACCGGGGTGCCTGGCAAGAATGGGGGATTGACGAAATTGAAATGGCAGTGCCGCTCAGCCCGGATGAATTGATGGGAAAACGAAGGGCAATCTTCAAGCACCAATCTCAAAAGGACCGTCCCCTTTTCCCCGGCCACGATTCAAGAGAATTTTGGCAGCGGGCAGAACAACGAAACAGGGCTACGGCCAAGTTGTACGACCAATTGGGTTTAGCTGAGTACGAGGCAATGGAAGCCTTCCGCCGGCATTATTTTTAGAAGTGAATGCAAAAACTTTAAGTCCTGACTTAATAATCGTCCTTCTTGAGAAGTACTGACTCCAACACTTTTGGGTCTCCATCTATTTCTGTCGGGATGTCCAAACCGAGTATTTCGCAAAGGAGGGGATAAATGTGAATATTTTCAAAAGATTCGATAGTCAACCCTTTTTTTAAAGCAGGGCCTTGGGCGTAAAAGATGCCGTGGAGGTCTTTGTGTTCAGGACTGAAGCCATGTTCCCCCATTACATTTTGCCCGGCAGCTTTGCGTTTTTCGATGCCCCGGGCGCTGGAAAAATAGTAGCCGAATTCTGGAACCACTAGCAATTCACCCAAGAGGGGGTTGCTCCGGTTGGTCGCATAAAAGGGCGAATTCTTCGTCATATAGACCTCGAAATGTTCCTTTTTTGCCGACAGCTCCTCATAGACTTCAGAGGGGTTCACGCCTTGTTTGAGATAGAGATGTGCCAAGGCGCCATTGTTGGCGGTAATATATCTCTGATCATCCCGAACCCTTTCAATACTGAGCAAATGCTCCGACTTGATTTCTGTCATGCCGTGGTCCGAGACGATGATAATGTTAACCGGCAAACCGCTACTTTCGACCCCCGCAAATAATTGCCCCAGCACTTCGTCCAACTCAAACAGCTTCGCCTTCAGTTTTTCATCATTGTTTGGACCAAATCGATGTCCCACGTCATCCATATCGGAGAAGTACATCGCAATCATTTGCGGCCGTTGGTTTTCCGGCAATTTCAGCCACTCCAATACCGTCCGGACCCTTTCATCATTCGGAACAGAACCGTCGTACGGATAATAATAATTGGGGCGAATTCCCTGAATGTCAGCCTCCGAACCGACGAAAAAATAACTCGCCGTGACCATACCCGCCTTGGAGGCCTGCACCCAAATCGGACTGCCGCCATACCAACTACCATCTTCCACCACACTTCGGTCTGAAATCCGGTACATTTTTTCTTTCTTCCGGTCATAAAAGGTATTATCAACCAGTAAATGGTTCTCCGGCCGCATGCCCGTCGCGATGGAATAATGGTTGGGGAAGGTTTTGGAAGGGAAGCAGGGAATCAAGGATTTTGCTTGAACTCCCTCCGAAATAAAGCGGGAAAGATTCGGCGGATGAAACCGTTCCGTATAATCGTAGCGGTACCCATCGAGCGAAATCAAGAGGAGGTAAGGCTTCTCCTTTGAGGGGTCTGCAAGTTCTCGATTTGCCCCTTTCGGAGACTTGGCTTCCCGGTGGGCAGTAGAATTACACCCAAACAGAAAAATTGTGAAAATAAGAAGGAGACCTTTAAAGAAATTCATCCCATTTGGCATATTGAAAATTTTGCTGCAAAGTTGAACATTTAGAAAAGAAAAAAACAAATTTGTATTTTTGGCCGAACCTTAAGGAGCATTTTTTAAATTCATTTTTTGGGTTTCCCCCAATCTAGAGCCCTAACACCGCCGGATTGAGCCCCATGCTGGAAAAACCACCGTCGTGATACAAATTTTGCATTGTTATCATTCTCGATAAATCGGAAAAGAGGAAGGCGCAATAATTGGCGCAATCGGCGGCAGAAGCATTTCCCAAAGGGGACATTTTGTCGGCGTAGTTGAAGAATTCGGTGAATCCTTTGACGCCGCTGCCTGCGGTTGTTTTGGTAGGAGATTGGGAAAGGGTGTTTACCCGGACCTGCTTTTTCGTTCCGAAATGGTAGCCAAAGCTGCGGGCATAGGATTCGAGCAGGGCTTTCGATTCAGCCATCTCGTTATAATCTGGGAAGGAGCGTTGTGCGGCAATATAGGTAAGGGCGAGGATGGAACCCCATTCATTCATGGCATCCATTTTCCATAGCGTCTGCATCACTTTGTGGAAAGAAATTGCGGAAATATCGAAGGTTTTCTGCATCCAATCGTAATTCAAATCGGTGTAGTCCCTTTTTTTCCGCACATTCAACGACATGCCGATGGAATGCAGCACGAAGTCAATTTTACCGCCTAAAACCTCCTGAGATTTAGCAATCAAATTCTCCAAATCTGCGAGTTCGGTTGCATCGGCGGGGATGATTTCGGACTTCAGTTTTTCACCCAGTTCCTGAATTTTTCCGAATCGCAGGGCTACGGGGGCATTCGTCAAAGTCAGTTGGGCGCCTTCTTCGGCGCAGCGTTCGGCCACTTTCCAGGCGATGGATTGTTCGTCGAGGGCACCGAAGATGATGCCTTTTTTATCTTTCAATAAGTTGGTTCCCATGGTTGGATGTTTTGTTTTTAATGAGGGACAAAGTTACATTTTTGATTCAAAAAAAGGAATTGAGTGCCAGGGGAGTTAAACAGATACCGTCGGCAAAAAAAAGCCTGCGCTGAAAAGCGCAGACTTGGAAGGTAGTTTTCTCTGTTCGTTCGTGGATTATACTTTGACCACATTTTTTTGCCGAAGCTTTTCTTTGTATTTGGAGAGTTGCCTTCTTAAGTTGTCAGCGGTCTCATCAATCGAAGCCTCGAAGGTTTTGTTGGTTTCTTTCGCGAAAAGGGTAGTGCCCGGAACTTTGAGTCGAACTTCCGCAATTTTGTCTCTGACTTGCCCTGAATTTTCTAACCTCAAAGTAACTTTGGAATCGATGATTCGGTCAAAAAAGATGTCCAGTTTTTTCAACTTTTTCTCGGTGTAGTCAATCAGTTTACTGTCTGCTTTGAATTGAACCGATTCGATGTGTACTCTCATAAGAAATAGGTTTTTATGATTAGTAAATGATTAGTCCTCGAGGGTTGTCGGCATTTTGGCTTTCGGATGTGCTTGTTGATACACTTTTTGCAATCGCTTGACCGAGTTGTGGGTATAGACCTGCGTGGCAGCCAGGCTTGCATGACCCAACAATTCTTTCACTGCGTTCAAATCTGCGCCATTATCCACAAGATGCGTGGCGAAAGAATGGCGTAGTACATGGGGGCTTCGTTTTTCAACCGTACTTACCATTGACAAAAACCGGTGAACTAAATTGTAAACAAACTTGGGGTAGAGCGTTTTTCCTTTGTCGGTCAGAAAAAGATAGGGAACTGCAGAACCGGGAAAGAAGGAAGCCCGCTGTTCCATATAATTAAAAATCAAGGTTTTTAAATAGGGCGCAATCGGTACGAATCGCTCTTTTCTGCCCTTACCGAAGACCTTGATTCGATTGTTTGAAAAATCGATGTCCCGAGGTTTTAGTTGAATCAACTCCGCCCGGCGAATTCCCGTTCCGTAAAACAACTCCAAAATCAGTCGGCTGCGCAAGCCGTTAAACCCTTCGCCGAAATCCACTTCCTCGAATAGGAACTTCAAGCTGCTTTCATTTATAAAAACGGGCAGCGGTTTCCCCGCCTTGGGGGCTATGACTTTGAGCATTGGATTGTGGACTACCGCCCCGGTTTTCAATAAAAATTTGAAATAGGTTTTTAGAACGGACAACTTGCGCCGGATGGAACGCGGCGAGATTTTATTTTGCATCAATTGCACAATCCACGAGCGGATATGAAGGTGTGTTATCTGTTCGACTGAACGGAACTGATACGTCGTCCTGAAAAAGTTTAAGAACTGATTTAAGTCCGCTTGATAGGTTTCAATGGTTCGGTGTGTACACCGCTTTTCGAACTGAAGATATTGAAAAAATGTGTTTTGCTTCATTCTTTTCGGACTTGGTCCCGGCACGAATAAGGTTTTGGTAAAATTAATCCAAATGGAGGAAAGATGCAACACGAAAAATTAGAAATTGCCACGATTTTGTCTGGTGGGTGTAATTTTTTTTCAAATTTAATTTCCGGCATATCTTCAGGCAGATGGTACTTTTTTATTTTTTATAAAATGTTAATTCTGATTTAATTAATTGAAAAACAATTATTTACGAGCGAATCATTTTTTCGGTTTTCATTTTTGACTAATAAAACCTCAATGGTGAAACAGAATGTGCTCAAAAAAATTAGGAAAATACCTTCCCCTTCGCGGAAAAACTTGTCTCTCCGAGGCGTAAAATTTCTACGGGTTCATCAGGGGTGATTTGGCAATCGGTTTAGGCAAATCCTTTTTCTTTCCGTACCTTTGCAAACTTTTCTACCCGCACACACTGATACCTCCGGAGGCCCTTTCGGAGAAAAAAGTGACCTCATCCGAACAAGCATTCGGAAGTACAAATATTCAAAATGTCAAAAAAAAAAGGAAACGGAACAATTGAAAAAAGAGGAGTTGATGAGGTGCTCGAAAACGGCCATATCGAGGTTATTGGCGCCAAGGAACACAACCTGAAGGATATTACCGTCCGCATTCCCCGCAACAAATTTGTCGTCATTACGGGCATCAGCGGCAGCGGCAAATCCTCCCTTGCATTTGACACGATTTATGCCGAAGGGCAGCGGCGTTATATGGAGACCTTCACGGCTTATGCACGCCAATTTATCGGTGAAATGGAGCGCCCGGATGTGGAGAAGATTACGGGTCTCAGCCCCGTCATTTCCATCGAACAAAAAACGACGGGGCGCAACCCCCGTTCTACGGTGGGCACGATTACCGAGGTGTACGATTTTTTGCGTTTGCTATTCGCAAGAATTGGGGAAGCCTACTCTTTTGCTACCGGCAAAAAGATGGTTCGCTACACCGAAGAGCAGATGATAGGGCAGATTTTGCAGCAATTTTCGGAGGAAAAGGTGCTGCTGCTTGCCCCCCTTATTCGCGGAAGAAAAGGGCATTACCGGGAACTGTTTGAACAGGTTCGTAAGCAAGGTTACACCAAGGTCCGGGTAGATGGCGTCGTGTTGGACATCTCCCCGGGGATGCAGGTGGACCGCTACAAAGTCCACGATATTGAAGTCGTTGTGGACAGGCTGAAGGTTTCCAAAGAGCGCAAAGAACGGCTGACTACCTCCATCCAAACTGCCCTGAAAATGGGCAACGGTCTCCTCTTGCTCCTTAGACACAATTCCAAGGAAATCACAACTTTCAGCAAGCATTTGATGGATGCCGAGACGGGGCTTTCTTACGAAGAACCTTCTCCCAACGCCTTTTCTTTCAACTCTCCCTACGGCGCGTGTCCCCGTTGCAAAGGTTTGGGAAAAGTTAATAAGGTAGATTTGGAACGGGTCATCCCCGACTATGAAAAAAGTATCAACGGACAGGGGATTGTGCCCTTTGGAGAGGTGCGGGAGAACATGACTTTCAAACAATTGAGGTCTATTGCGAAAAAATACAATTTCACCTTTGCCACGCCTATCAAAGATATTCCAGAAGAAGCCCTGAACACCATCCTTTACGGAGGGGATGATACCTTTCAGGTGAAAATAGGCTACAACCAACACGATTTCGTTTACAACCTCGCGTACGAGGGCTTGGTCAAAATGCTGGAGCGGTGGTACAAAGACACCTCCTCTGAAAAAATACGCCAGTGGGCGGAGGAATTTTTGACCGTGGATACCTGCCCGGACTGCGAGGGGCAGCGCCTGAAAAAAGAGTCGCTTCATT
>CAZJYF010000158.1:0-8035 GCA_964549665.1 uncultured Saprospiraceae bacterium | reverse complement strand
CCGCCTTTCAACTTGGGGACCTCAGCCTCGGTCAATCGTTTGAATTCCACGGTTGGGCGGCCACCCTTAATTTAAAGCTCCAAAATATTTGGAATGAATCCTACGAAGTCCTCGCCGCCCGTCCGATGCCTTTGCGGAATTATCGACTGGAATTTAGGGCCAATTTTTGAACTTCTCAGGGCAATTTTTGTGAGAATTCCTGCCTTCAAATTCCGCATTTTCCATTTTTTATTGCTTACCTTCGCCCCGATTTTGGTTCCCCCTTTGGGGATGAAAAGGGAATCAGGTGCAAGTCCTGAACTGTTCCCGCAGCTGTAACCTCTTTTAAATTTTGCTCTTTTTGCCACTGCCCCTTGTTTGGGATGGGAAGGCGAGCAAATTAGAATGATTTTGATGGTTAGCTAATTGGCATTTCCGAACGACAATTTGTTTAATCAATTCCATTCGAAGAGTAAGTCAGAAGACCTGCCACAATCGCCGTAAATAAATTGAATTTACGGTGTATTCATAGCTTTCGGTGAAAGGGCTTGGATAGTTGAAGGTTCCTGTTCCAAAGTTGCCGATTTTTGGGAATCCGTACTTTTTTGCTCTCCCGAATTCATCCTCTTTTTTGCTTGAACGCTTCCTCCCTTCCGCCATTGTTGTGAAATTTTTTCCTCAATTTTTCATCAAAAATTTACAACAATGAACCATTTTTCCTTTTTGCTTTTCTCTCTATTTCTAATTGCTCGACTGCAGGGGCAAAGTGTCTCCACCTTTGAAAATCTGCCCCTCGAAGTAGATACTTTTTGGAACGGCATCGACCAAAGCGGCGGGTTTGATGACGGCAATGCATTCTTCCCCAATTTTTATTCAACAGATTTCGGCGGATTTTGGGCCAGTGGATGGGCTTATTCCAATGTGCAAGACAGCCTAACTTTGGGCTTCTTTAATTTGTACGGGGCAAAGCCTGCCGGAGGCGCTGAGGGGTCTTCCGTTTACGCCGTGGGACAACAAAATGCCGTCATAAATTTGACGGGCGATGCGGCCGGAAAAGTTTTGGACGGTATCTTCGTCACCAACGGCACTTTTGCTTTCAACAGCATGAGAGACGGCGATGCTTTCGCCAAAAAATTCGGCGGCGAAAGCGGTGACGATCCAGATTTTTTTAAACTGACTATAAGAAAATATTTGGACGGCGAATTGGCGCCCGATAGTGTGGATTTTTACCTGGCGGATTATCGCTTCGTGGATAACGCACAGGATTTTATCGTCGGGACCTGGGAGTGGGTGGATTTGAAACCTTTGGGTAGGGTGGACAGCTTGTTATTTACCCTTTCTTCCAGCGATGTCGGAGATTTTGGAATCAATACGCCTTTGTTTTTTTGCATCGACAACCTAACCCCTCTGAATCCGACTGCCACCACCGATTTCGATGCCCGTGTCGCAATGAATTTTTATCCCAACCCTGCCCAAAACGAACTTTTCCTCCAATTGCTGAACCCGGATTTTCAGCAAGCGGTTGTTTCCGTTTTTGACATTCAGGGTAGGAGAATTTTGATGAAAAAAACGATAAACGAGACCACCCTCAAACTAGATTTAACTGAAATCCCGACTGGAACCTATACTTTAATGATTGAAAATGAATCTTTTAGAACTGGTAAAATTTTTATTAAGAATTAGATTTACCATCAAATATGTTGGTTTTAATTAAGGAAGTAACTTTGAAGTTACTTCCTAAATTGGGGCAAGGTTCATCTTCCATAGAATTAAATCTAGCAATGCTCAAAAGGCTATTTTCATTATTTTGCTTTGTTGCGCCAAGCCTTGGTTCGGCGCAATTTGCACCTCCTCCTGGACAGGAAGGGAGTACTGCCTTCCCTGCCGACAGTTCGATTTTCGTAACTTGGGCAACCGCTTGTGAAGTCGAAAGGGGTTGGCAAAATATCGCCGACACCACCCTCGGAATGGTTAGTTTCGGCACAAGCGCAGATGGGCTGGGGCAGCCCGATAACGCCCCCGTCAGTTTAGGCGACGGAGGCATCGCCACCCTTACTTTTGAGCAACCCATCCGAAATGGGGAGGGCTTCGATTTTGCGGTTTTTGAAAATGCCTTCGACGACACTTTTCTGGAACTAGCCTTTGTGGAAGTCAGCTCAGATGGACAGCTTTTTTTTCGATTTCCCGCCACTTCGAATACCCCGACGGGAGAACAAGTGGGTACCTTTGGCAGCTTGGATGCCACGAAAATAAATGACCTCGCGGGGAAATACCGTTCCTTTTTCGGCACTCCTTTCGATCTGGAAGAATTGAAGGGAAACGAAGGGCTCGATTTGAACCGGATTACCCATGTCCGCTTGGTAGATGTGGTAGGCAGCATTCTCCCCGCATTTTCGACTTTTGATGGGAACGGTCAAATAGTGAACGACCCTTTTCCGACTCCTTTTGAATCAGGTGGTTTCGATTTGGACGCCGTCGGGGTCATCCATCAGGCTACGGTAACAGCAGTCGAAGTTGACCGAGACGGGGACAGGAAAGTACAGGTTTTTCCAAATCCCGTGAAAAGGGGAACCCCGGTTTTCATCCGAAAAAAAGACTTTCCTTCCGGAAAAGATTTGAACGTAAAATTGTTTTCGCAAAATGGACGACTATTAGACTCGTCCAAAAATGTCGAAAAAATGGACACCTTTGGTCTGCCTCCGGGGATTTATTTTTTATCAATTGAAATGGAAGGGCGGCGGATAATCAAGAAGTTGCTGGTAATCTATTGATTTTAAAAAGATAAAAGTCAAGGTATCGGATACTTGGGAAGTATCCGATACCTCCTTCTCGAAAAACGTTGATGATTAATGACCATTTAAAATGAAAATTCAAATAAAATTTTTCTTCGGCATTTGCTTCCTTTTTCTTGGCCTTCAATTCGATGCTTGCAATGGCGATGAGGGGGTGGTGATGCCGGTTTCCAGCAATTTTCAATCGGGCATTTTTATTACTAACGAAGGTATGTTTCAACAGGGAACCGGGACGGTGAGTTTTTACGACCGGCAGACCGGCGAAGTGACCCATAAAATTTTTCAGAAAGCCAATGGGGGAGATGAATTGGGCAATATCGTTCAATCCATGTATGTTCGCAGTGGCAAGGCTTATATCGTGGTGAACAATGCCGACAGGGTGGTAGCGGTTGATGCAAAAACATTTGAATTACAAGGAGTTATAACGGGGCTGGGCTTTCCGAGATATTTTTTAGCTGTGGACAATACCACGGCTTTTGTGTCCCAATGGAAGACCGATGGCGATATTTCCAAAGGCAGTGTGGCGGTGGTCAACCTGAATACACTTGCTGTCGAAAGGGTCATTTTGACGGGCGAAGGCTCGGAAAAAATGGTCTTGAAGGACGGGCGGGTTTATGTTGCCAACGGAGGTTTTTTGGGGAGAGATTCTACGGTGGCAGTTATAGATATCCAAAGCCTTGAAGTAGTTGGAAAAATAGTAGTCGGCGACGACCCGGAAAGCATTCAGGTGGATAAAAACGGGGCAATTTGGGTCATTTGCAAAGGGCATACGGAAGATTTTGCAGACCCCAACAACCCATTGAATACCAAAGGAAGTCTGGTGAAAATTGAAAATGAAGTGGTGACAAAATCCTTCGAATTGGATAACGGGGCTGGGAATTTGGTCATCAGTCCTGCCGGCGACCGGCTATTTTACACCCTCAACGGCTTTCAGGGGATTATTTTTTTGCATTCGATTGACCAAAATGAATTGAGTGGTAGCCGATTCGTCGAAGGCTTTTTTTACCACCTCGGTATAGACTCACCGACTGGAAATCTGTTGGCATCCGATGCCAAAGACTTTTCATCGAACGGAGAAGTTTTGGTTTTTGACGAAAACGGAATTTTGGTGAAAACCATTCAGGCTGGAATTATTCCGGGCAATTTTTTGGGTTTGTAATCCTTCCTGGCGGAATCAGGATTTTCAGGATTGGTGGATTAACTGGATTCATTTTGTCAGAATTGATTTTCCGTATTCCACATCATGGGAATCTATAAAACTTGCAAACCTGATTCTGACAGTTTTCTATCAAAAAATAGGGCAATTATGAGAATTTCAAAAAAAGAAAAAGCGGCTGCCATCACAGAGATACTGGAGTATCTTTTTCCCGAAACGCCCATTCCCCTTCAGCACGAGAATCCCTACACCCTTCTCATTGCGGTATTGCTTTCGGCACAGTGTACAGATGTTCGAGTTAACAAAATCAGCCCGCTTCTTTTTGCGAAAGCAGCCGAACCAAAGACGATGGTGGCTTTGGGGGTGGAAGCAATCGAGAATATCATTCGTCCCTGTGGATTGGCACCGCGAAAGGCGAAAGCCATTTACGGTCTGTCCAAAATGTTGTTGGAAAAGCCGGGCGGAGAGGTTCCAAAAAGTTTTGAAGAGTTAGAAGCTTTGCCCGGTGTAGGGCATAAGACAGCTTCAGTTGTGATGTCGCAAGCTTTTGGAGTGCCTGCCTTCCCGGTGGACACCCACATTCACCGCTTGGCGTGGCGGTGGGGACTCAGCTCGGGGAAAAATGTGGTGAAAACGGAGGCTGATTTGAAAGCCATTTTCCCGAAAGAAAAGTGGAATAAACTTCATTTGCAAATCATTTATTTTGGAAGACAATATTGTCCGGCAAGGGGACACGATCCCAGCAAGTGCCCTATTTGCAGTAAGTTCGGGCGGAAGGAGCTGTTTTGAAGTCTATTAATTGTCCATATGTCCAAATCCCGAAGGGATGGAATGTGAATAACCCCGTATGAAATGCAGGGCTGCTGGACAAAAGTATTCGGTAACCCTGAAAGGGTTGAATAAGAGCATTTTATACAAACATTCAACCCTTTTAGGGTTGCAAAACCTATTCATTTTGTTTCCCCGTATTGCATACGAGGTTATTCAAGGTCAATCCCGAAGGGATTAGTGTTCAAATACTTTCCATTACCCTGCCGATAGGGTCCAGAAGTTTCGGTATTGGTACAGAACAAGTTATAGGTAATCCATTGGTTTTGAATTGTCGGCCACCTCAAAAAGGATAGCCCAATCCCAAATTGAAAACGATGTCGCGCAATCTCCATTTTGAGTAATCTACCCAATAAGAATTGTTTCTATTGGGGTCGGGGAAGTTGTTCTTTACCGGAGTTCCCAAATCGAGGCGAACGATGACGTAGGTGAAGTCGAGTCGCGCCCCAAAACCTGCGCTGACGGCAAATTCCCTGAAGAAGTTGTCATTGATAATCTTTCCGAATTCGTCGGTTTTCCTTTTCCAGGAAATAGTCGCTCCCGGCCGGTCGTCTTGAATAAACCCGAGGGACCAAATGTTGCCTCCGTCGACAAAGAAGGCGCCATTGAGATTGAATAATCCAAAGGGCCGAAACATATGAAAACGATACTCAATATTGAATTCCAATTTAAAATCGGCTGCCTGAAAGAATAGATTTCGGTTGCCTTTGTCTCTAAGAAAATCATCTACGAAACTTCCAGGCCCAAGGCCCCGCGCCGTCCACCCCCGGATGCTTTGTGGGCCGCCGACGAAGAATTGCTTTACATAGGGCACGCTGTTGGTGAAGCCAAATGGTATGGCGATGCCGGAACTCAGACGGGTGATGAAAGTGCGTTTGGGTCCTAGTTTCCAATAATGCCGGAGGTCGAGTTCCAATTTGGCAAATTGGGAAAAATCAACGTCGAAGAAGTCAAAGGTTTTTGATTTTCCGGAAATAGCATTGGAAATGGAATTAGCTGCCCACAATTCGAGACCAGAGATTTCAAAATTCGATTCGAAGTACCAGGATTGGCCAGCGCGTTTGGATGGAGGCGTGTAGATGTAGGTGAAGTCGCGCAATAGAAAGCCGGTAAATAATTGTTTTGTAAAGCTGCTGTCTAGAAAGGGGTTTTGCGCCAAAATGGTATCGAAAGCAGGCCGCGTTTGGGGAAATAGAAAATCGAACCCGAAATTGTTGACAATATAGCGGCTCCTGCTGGATGTTTTCACATCGTATCCAAAGGAAAAATCAGCGATGTTGAATTTGTAAAAATTAATTAGCGTGAGCAAATTGTAGCTGACGGAGAAGTGGCTCGTTGCATGGGCGGTAAGGTTGTTGTAATACCGGTTGCTTACTAAACCGACCTTATTCAGCCCTTTCCACAGTTTGAAGTAATCCACAAAACGGGGATAAAACAATTCAGCTGTCACTTTAAAATCGAGGGTGTTGAGGATGGTGTCGGCCAACGGCGCCAGCTCGATTCCGAGGTCAATATTGCTGACAAATAATTCGGCCCCTTTGAAGAGATTTCGACTTCGAATGGAAGGGCTTACGGAAAACCCAATTAGGTTCCGGTTGCCAACTACACCTTTCCTTTCCGTGGTATTGACGTCGAAATCGGTCCCAAACTCCCACTTTTTATTGGTAGTCAGAAAAATGTTGAAATTAAGGACGCCGGACTGAATGGGGTCCTCTTCAAATTTAATTGAAACGATGCGAAACACGCCAAGAGACCGCAGTTGCCGGTCTGTAATTTTGACCTTTTCCTGGCTGAACAACTCTCCTTTTTTTAAAGATATCGCAGTCAATAGGGTCTTGGCTTTGATGTTGAATGGCCTTCCCCCGGTGGCAAAATAGTGCCCTTCTATTAGGGTGTCGGGGATTTGGGTACTGGGAAAAGAGGGGTTGAAAAAGGGATAGATGAAAATATCACCTACTGTATAAACCGGGTTGACTGTATCTCCCGGTGCCACCAAAACTTCCAATTTGGCTTTGATTTTATAATTGGTACTATCTAGTGCGACCAAATTTTTTATGTATTGGGGATAGAAGTAGGCATAGCCGTTGTTGCGGAGGAAATTACTAATTCTTTGAACCTCCCTGTCATAGGCTTCGGCTGATACGGGTTTTCCTTTTTTTAAAAACGACCTGCTTCTCGTTTCCAAAAGGATATCCTCAACTTTTTTGTCCTTGCTTTCAAAGAATATCGTGTCGAAGGTATAAAGCCCGTTTGGGGAGATTTTATAAGTGACTTCAGCCTTTTTGCTCTTTTTCCTGTAGTTGGTGAAATGTTCGACATTGGCCTGCAAATACCCCTTATTTTGCAGGAAAAAACGCATTGATTCTGCTGTTTGGTTGGTCAATTCTTCTCTGTAAATAGCTGGTTCTTCACCCAATTTTTTTCGCTGGAAATTGCTAAACCCCTTTCCGATTTTAGATTTTCCAATCGTATCCATCGAGGTGTAGTAGAAATATTGCCTTGGAATGCCTAGAAATTTCTTGTTTGGGTGCTGCTTATACAGGCCGCCTAGTTGGTCTTCAAGCTGGGATTTATTCTTTATCTTGCCAGCCTGCTTTTTGTTGAACTGAATCTTGTTCTTCACCAAAAATGCTTCATCTCCTTTTAGATGCTTGGTCGTATTGCAACTAAACAGGAATATTAGGAGTGGTGAAACGAGGAAAAGAAATCTTGTGAACGAAAGGTTTCTCATTAAATAAATCGGCTGAAAAAGAAGAATACGAAATGCTCAAAACATCTACCACCTCCTTTTTTCATTTGTATAAAAAACATCTCCCCAGTAAATAAGGAGTTGGTTAAGTCATGCAAATGTTGGTCGAGAACTATTTATTAACAAAATGATAAAGTTTAAAAAAAATTGAAGGTGAAATTATCCAGCAATCAAATAAAGTATATCCGTTCATTAAAACAAAAAAAGTTCCGGCAAAAATATAATAATTTCATTGTGGAAGGAACGAAAATGGCACAGGAAATTCTAATGGATGGGCAACTTGAAATAGAAGGAATCTTTGTTTTGAAAGATTGGATAGAGGAAAACCTGCATCTCCTTAAAAAAGTAGAGACCAAGTTCTTTGAAATTAATACTGCCGATATGGCTAAAATTTCAAGCCTTCGAACATCGGCTCAGGTGCTGATAATCGTCAAACAACCGCACTATATTTTTGATGCTGGATGCATCGAGAAAGACCTTTTCCTTTATTTGGATACCATTCAAGATCCTGGAAATTTCGGAACTATTCTT
>CAZJYF010000157.1:0-8047 GCA_964549665.1 uncultured Saprospiraceae bacterium | reverse complement strand
CGGTAATGGTATCTATTTCTTCAGCCTTATTTCCAAGGACGAAAAAGTAACCAAACGCTTGATAATAGCGAAATAAGATTCTTCACACCTGCGAAACGACAATGAGGGGGTGGCTTTCGGCTACCCCTTCCTTATTTTACATCTTACCGACCCCTCCTGACAACTGACCCTGTACCTCCCCGAATCAATTGACGGAAAAACCACCCTCCGCCTCTTTCAACCGATAACCTGTGGAATCTTTTCATCCTGCAATCCGCGATTCTGACAGATGAAAGAAATATTTTTGATGGGCATCCTTCCTCTCGGGATTATTATGTTGAATTGGCACACCATTTTTGGTGGTAAAGTGGGAGAGGAGTAGTTTCAGGCTCATTTAAGTTGCTGGAAACTTTTCCCACTGGGCTTTTAACATACCTTAATTCGTCCCACAATGAATCACCCTTTTGATTGTTTTTCGCCAATCTTATCGCTAACAGCCAATACCTAGATTTTATTACTTTTGCAGGGCCCAGGCTTGAAGTGATTTAAAAATCAAACAGCTCATTCAAAAACAATCAATTTCTTCAGATGAATTCTTATAAAAGACTAACAAATTTTGCCGGTTGGCTGGTTTTTGCGATTGCCGCTACGGTTTATTTTTTTTCGGTTGAACGCACGGGAAGTTTGTGGGACTGTGGTGAGTTTGTGTTGGGGGCGTATAAATTGCAGGTGGTGCACCCACCGGGCGCTCCTTTGTTTTTGATTGTCGGGCGGCTGTTTACCTACCTGGCGGAATTGTTTTCCAACACTGATGCCCATCCCGAAAATATTGCTTTTTCCGTGAATCTGATGTCCGGTTTGTCCACGGCTTTTGCGGCCATGTTCATCGCCTGGGTGACGATTATTTTGGGGAAATTGGCGATGGTGGGACGAATGGAAGAACCGACTAGGGGTCAGGCTATTGCTTTATGCGGCGCGGGCATCGTGGCAGGTTTGGCGACAGCTTTCACTACTTCGGTATGGTTTTCTGCGGTAGAAGGAGAGGTCTATGCCATGTCCACCTTCTTCACCTGCCTGACGCTGTGGGCTTCATTGAAATGGTACAACCTGCCCAACAATCCGCAACACGACCGCTGGTTGATTTTTGCCGCTTACGCAGCGGGGCTTTCTATAGGAGTTCACTTGTTGAGTATTCTTACTTTTCCGTCCATTGCCTTATTTTATTATTTTAAAAAATATCAGAAACATACCGTAGTGGGCATGGGTGTCGCAGTTGCCGTGGGAATGGTTTTATTTGGGGCCATTCAAAAAATTGTGATTACCGGCATTCCAAACCTCTGGCGCTCCATGGAATTGCTTACGGTGAATGGTTTAGGACTTCCTTTTTTTAGTGGGCTGGTTCCTGTCATTTTGATTATTTCCGGTTTAATTATTTACGGACTATACGCTGCACACAACGAAAAGCGACCAAGGGTGATTTATGGGGTCATTGCTGTTGTTCTTGTTCTATTAAAATTAATGGCTAACTCTGATGCGGTCGGTTTGGGCAAGGATATTCTCTCGTTGGTAACTTTTCTCGGGGCTTATTTTCTTCTCGTGGAATACCTGTCCAAGCGCGATAAAGGGTTGTTGCAAAATCTGGTCGTCGCAGGATCACTGGTGATTGTCAGTTTTTCGATAATTGGTTTGGTGGTCATTCGAGCTAATGCCAATCCACCCATCAATATGAATGCACCGACGGACCCGATGCGCTTGCTTCCCTACCTCAATCGGGAGCAATACGGCGAACGTCCTTTATTTTATGGTCCCGATTTTACCTCAAAACCGGTTGACAACAAAATTGAACCCCGCTATGGAGAGGTTATAGAAAATAAAAACGGCAAAAAGGTGGAGAAATACGGTATCGTCGATGAAAAGATTTCCTATGTCTACGGTAAAAAAGTCTTGTTTCCCCGAATGACGGACGACACCCAAAACCGACCTTCAAAATACCGACAATGGATAAATAAAAAATCCGGGGATCCTACTTTTTTCGATAATCTAAAATTTCTTTTCAGGTACCAAATCGGCTGGATGTATGGGCGCTATTTTATGTGGAATTTTGCCGGTCGGCAAAACGGGGAACAGGGCTATTACGCCTGGGACAAAAAAAGCGGAAACTGGCTTTCCGGCATCAAATTTTTGGATGAAGCCCGCCTCTACAATATGGATAAATTGCCGGAGGTGATGAAGAAACACAAAGCCAACAATCACTACTTCCTTCTTCCTTTCCTGTTCGGGATGTTGGGAATGTTTTTCCATTTCAGCAAAAACCGGAACGATGCTATAGCCTTGATGGCCCTGTTCATCATCACCGGCATCGGCATCATCATCTATTCCAATCAGCCTCCGAACGAACCCCGGGAGCGCGATTACGTGTTGGTAGGTTCCTTTTTCACTTTTTGCA
The DNA here is from genome assembly GCA_964549665.1 of uncultured Saprospiraceae bacterium. Classification (GTDB taxonomy): domain Bacteria; phylum Bacteroidota; class Bacteroidia; order Chitinophagales; family Saprospiraceae; genus CAZJYF01. The sequence continues at coordinate 5,622 of CAZJYF010000157.1, read as the reverse complement.
TTTGGATAGGGATGGGGGCGTTGGCTGTTTTTGAAATTTTGCGCGAAAGGGTCAGACTAAGCAGTCAGATGGCAGCTATTTTAGGAAGTATAATTGTCTTGTCGGCACCAATTATCATGGGATTCCAGAACTTTGACGACCATAGCCGTAGGCATCACACCGCAGCGCGCGATTACGCGTCCAATTTTTTGGAATCCTGCGAACCAAATGCCATCTTATTCACCTACGGCGACAACGACACCTATCCCCTCTGGTACGCGCAGGAAGTCGAAGGAATCCGCACAGATGTCCGGGTGGTGAATTTGAGTTTGATTGCCGTGGATTGGTACATCGACCAACTGAGGAGAAAAGTAAATGATTCGCCCGCCATAAAAATGACCGTTCCAAGAGATGCCTATCGCGGCAAGAAGAGAAATGCCGTTCTTTATTACAACAATAGTGGGCAAGATAGGGAAATGCCTGCCAAGGCTTTTTTGAAATTTATCGGGGGAAGCCATCCCTTGGTCGGGCAGGGTGGCAGGAAGATAGAAAGCTACATGCCCACCCGAAAGGTCTACCTTCCGGTAAATAAAAAAAGAGCACTTCAACTTGGCGCAATTACGCAGGCAGATACGGGGAAAGTAGTGCAAAAGATACCGATAAAGCTGCAAGGGAAAAGCTATCTGATGAAAGATGAATTGGCCATTTTGGATGTCATTGCTTCCAATATCGATGAGCGGCCCGTGTATTTCGCCGTCACTTGTCGTCCGGAGAAAATGTTCGGTATGCAGGATTATATGCAGCTCGAAGGATTGGGTCTTCGCATCATCCCTGTCAAATCGAAAGGCGAGTCTAATTTGTTCGTTTATGGTAGTGGGAGGGTGAGTGTGGACCACGTTTATGACAATGTGATGAATAAATTCCGCTGGGGCAATTTTGATGACGAAGACCTCGATCAATATATCGATAGAAGTTACGGCCCGAGCATTCAAAGCCATCGCATCGTCCTACTTCGAACGGCACGGGAGTTGGTTCGCCGGGGAGATAAAAAGCGGGCAATAGCCCTGGTAGAGAAATATTTCGACGTCTTTCCAAACAATAATTTTACCTACGATTGGAATGCCTGGCAGATGATAAATATTCTGTTACAGGCCGGGGCCTACGAACAAGCGAAGCCGCAAATCAAAATATTGGCAGACGTGACGGCAGATTACCTGGAGTTCTATTTTTCGCTCGACGCGGATGATTTGGATAGCAAAACGGGGAGTTTCGGGCAAGATGTGGCTTTATCATTGAATATTAAAGACAATATTCTCAGAGCCGTCAAAGGGCAAAATGACCCCGATTTTTTGAGAGAATTGCAAGATATGTTCGCCCCTTTTAATTTGGAGGAGATTAAAAATATCAACTAAAAGTTTAAATATCAGGTACGTTGATTTTTTGATTGCCGTTTAAGCCTTTCATCAGTCTCGGCAAAGGAGCGACGTTGACCCTCGATGACCAATTATTTTGAATGACCAATGACCATTTAAAATGCCAATCAAAACCATCGCCATCGGTTGCGACCATGCAGGATTTCCGTACAAGGATAGCATCGTCGCATTGCTCACAAAACAGGGCATCGCAGTGACCGACTTTGGCACTAATTCAACCGAATCGGTTGATTATCCCGATTTTGTTCATCCCGTTGCGGAAATAGTTGAAAGCGGGAAAGCGGATTTGGGAATTTTGCTTTGCGGCAGCGGAAACGGAGTCGCCATGACGGCAAACAAACACCCTGGAATCCGAGCTGCTCTTTGTTGGAAAAAAGAACTTGCCGCGCTTGGGCGGCGACACAATAACGCGAATATCCTTTGTATTCCCGCCCGTTTTGTGAGTAAAAGAATGGCATTGTCCCTGGTTAGAACGTTTCTGAAAAGTCAATTTGAGGGGGGACGACATGAGCGACGGGTGGGGAAGATTGATTGTTGAATTCCAGAACTTTTATCTCAAAAACTCTAAAATCCTTCATCTTCTTCCCCAATTCAAACAATCAGGAAATTACCCCAGCATGAAAAATAAAACAGCATCGTTTCTAATTCTTTGGCTGTCAAGCTTCTATTTTGGCTTCGGTCAAAACCAAACGCCGGGTTCGATTTTGACCATTTCTCCCGAAGAACCCTCCTCTTCAAAGTCCGTCAACCCAGTTCCTTTTGCGGCAACGATAAAGGCAGAAGATTTGAAAATGCATCTTTCGATACTTGCTTCGGATGAGATGGAGGGCAGGGAAACCGGTACCCGAGGACAGCGCAAAGCGGCGGAATACCTCGCTCAACAGTTTGAAAAAATGGGGCTTCCGCCAATAGGTTTGGATGGTTCTTATCTGCAAAAAATTGCCTTTACCAAGGAGAATTGGCAGTCCATCGAACTTCATGTCAATAATAAGCCTTTCAAGCATTTGTGGCAGTTTTACGCCTTCCCACCTACGAATAGTGACCGACCTTTGGAGGAAGCCAAAGAGGTCGTTTTTTTGGGTTATGGCATAGACGATGAACGATACAGCGATTACCAAGGGGTGAATGTAAAAGGTAAAATCCTGATGGTTTACGATGGAGAGCCCGTCAGCGAAGAAGGGATTTCGCAGCTGACGGGTACAGATTCTTTGTCCGATTGGACGACAAAATACCGCAAAAAAATGGCCGCAGCCCATGCCCACGGGGCCAGTACGCTTTTAATTATTATTGACAACGACATTAAAAAAAGTATCCGCTCAAACCGGGCCACCCTACTGAACCCCAAGATGCAAATAGGCGATGGCGAACACCCGGAAAGCAGGTTTGCCAACAACTGCTTTATTTCCACCAAAATTGCCAAAACTATCGCTGGAAAGAAATACGGAAAAGTGGTTCGGGCAAAAGAGGCGATGAAGGCAAGGGGTAAATCCAAAAGCATCCGGCTGAAAGCAGAAATCGAGTTGGTTCAAAAAAAGAGGGTACGGCAAATCCTGGGATCCAATGTGTTGGGTTTTATCGAAGGCACCGACGAGAAACTAAAGAAGGAAGTCGTTTTAGTGACCGCCCATTATGACCATTTGGGCAAGCGGGGAGAAACCATTTTCAATGGGGCGGACGACAACGCTTCCGGCACTTCTAGTGTGCTCGAAGTGGCACAGGCTTTTGCAGAAGCAAAACAAAAGGGAACCGGCCCGCGAAGAAGCGTTTTGTGCCTACTGGTCTCCGGTGAGGAAAAAGGGCTTTTGGGGTCGGAATACTACACCGAATTTCCGGTTTTCCCGCTTGAAAATACGGTGGCCGACCTAAACATTGACATGGTCGGTCGAACCGACAGCAAACACGCCGAAAACCCTTTCTACGTCTATGTCATTGGCTCAGACCGATTGAGTACCGAGCTACACAAAATCAATGAAACGGCCAACGCAACCTACACCCAATTAGAGCTGGATTACACCTTTAATGCCGACAACGATCCCAACCGCTTTTACTATCGTTCCGACCATTATAATTTTGCCAAAAAGGGCATCCCTGCCATCTTTTATTTCAGTGGCGTCCATAAAGATTATCACCGCCCGAGCGATACGGTCGAAAAAATCAATTTTGAAAAAATGGAACAGATTGCCCGATTGGTTTTTTACACTGCCTGGGAACTGGCGAACCGGGAAAAACGAATCGAGGTGGACGTTTTTGGGCGGAATTGAGAAATGGACAGATTAGAATCTTTATGTTCTAAAACCGGAATATCTTCTGTAGTTAAAACAGCCTTACTAAGTCGAATTTTGATTAGTTCAAATTATTGCCTTGGATTTCCATGGTTTTTAATTTAATCAACCATCCATCAAGTCAATCAGTTTTGCCCTCTTTTGAGATGGCTTTTTTGCCATTTGCCTTGTAATACAACTCCGAACAGTTTTCTTTGGTAAAAATCTTATTCGCCATCCGGTGAATATCCTTCGTGCCGACTTGCTGATACAGGGCAACTTCTTCATTGATTTGATTGGCGTTCCCCATGAGTTCAAAATAGGCCAGGTTGATCGCCTTATTGAGAATGTTAGATTCGGAAAAGACCAGTGCGCTTTCCATTTTATTTTTCAACTTTTGCAGTTCTTTTTCTGAAATTAAACTGGCTTTTAGTTTTTCTAATTCTTTCCAAATGGCGGCTTCCGCTTCTTCTAGACTTATACCTTCGGCGGGCTTCCCTTCAATAATAAAAAGCCCGGGGTCTATGTTCCCGGTGACGTAGCAATCTATCTGTGAAAACAGTTGCTTTTCTTTTAACAAACGGCGAAAAAGACGGGACGACCGCCCGTTGGAAAGCACATCGGAAAGCAGATCGGTGGGGTAATAATCTGCATCAGTGCGTGCCGGCATGTGAAAGGCCAGGTAAAGGGCATCGACGGGAACATTGGCTTGTTGGATGCGCTGCTGCAATTTTTTTTGGGGAGGTTCGGCAGGTATTCGGCGTTTCGGTATGTTACCCTTCGGAATATCGCCAAACCAATGCTCCACCAAGCACTTTATTTTTGCGGTTTTCACCTGACCCGAAATGACCAAAATAGCGTTGTTCGGGCGATAGTATTTGTAAAAAAAATCCTCCACATCTTTCAGAGTGGCATCTTCCACGTGTTTTGGAACTTTGCCGATGACCGGCCAACGATAGGGGTGTACCTGATAGGCTAAATCGGCAATGTGGTGCCAAACATCGCCATAAGGTTGATTGAGACAGGTTTCTTTAAATTCTTCCACAACCACTTTTCGCTGAACTTTCAACACCTTGTCATCGAAATTCAAACGCAACATGCGGTCTGACTCCAACCAAAGACCTGTTTCAAGGTTTTCGGCGGGCAAAATATCGTAGAAATTCGTAACGTCGTTGTTGGTGAAAGCGTTGTTGTCTCCACCGGCGCGTTGAATCGGGTCATCAAAATCAGGAATATTGACCGAACCGCCAAACATCAAATGCTCAAACAGGTGGGCAAAGCCCGTCTTTTCGGGAAGCTCGTCCCTCGAACCGATATTGTATAAAACATTCACCGCAACCATCGGCGTGCTATCATCTTCATGAACCAATACCCGCAAGCCGTTTTCCAATTCAAACCTATTAAATGCTATCACCGCTTCGTAATTTTTTATAAATCATTCTTAAAAATGCAAAATTAGTGGTTTTGGGGGAGAAATGTTTGATTAGAAGTAGGAGTTTGACGGGTCGAAGGGGTTTTTTAAGTTTGAATGTCCTCTCCAACTCCTCCAACTCTTTTCGTACCTTTGCATTTTCTGACACTAAAAATTTGATTAATGTTTACCATCAATATTTATTTGCGATTTGGATTGATTGCTTTGCTTTTGGGAGGGGGCATTGTGCTGTCTTTATTGTTTGGGTTTTGGTATGCTTTTCCATTATTGTTGACCGGATTGATATTGCTATTGGGTTACATTTTTCTGGGAACGGTTCAATCGGCTGCCCAATTTATCCAAAAAATGGACTTTATCGGCGCGGAAAAAAGACTCGGTCTGACTTTGAAGCCCAATTGGCTGTACGTCAGCAACAGGGCGTTTTTTTACATCATGAAAGGTTCGATTGCTCAAAATCTAGGACGTACGGAAGAAGCCGAAGAATGGCTTCACAAAGCACAAAAATTAAAACTTCCCA
>CAZJYF010000156.1:0-8056 GCA_964549665.1 uncultured Saprospiraceae bacterium | reverse complement strand
CTGACAAAACATCCAAGACCGGATGGGTATGTAATTTAAAAAATTCATTCGGGTTAAGAAGTCCCGCCGTCGTTTGAATTCCGAACCACGCTTTTTCAAGATGGTAAATATCCTGAATATGGACTGGATTGAACAAATAATTCGGATAAATTCGGGTAGAATCGTACATGACCCAATAAAAAAAGAAAAACACAAGGGACAGCAGGACTTTTCTCGAAACGGAACTTGCAATATAGGCCGTCAAACACAATCCAATCAAAATGAGGTGGTCGTTTCGCAAGCCAATGAAGAAAATCGCCCAAAGCAAATAAAATCCAGCTATCGTCAAAACTGCCACGGTTTGCTTTTTGTCAAATTTTTCAAAGAGCTTGTTGTCCATTCCTGTATTCCGTTTTCACTGTCGTTAATGCACAAAAAATATCAATAGATTCAAATTAATTTCATCCAATGGTTCTCCAAACGCAAGCTTATTTATTTTTGGATGAATTCTTAAAATCCGTCCCAATCACCCAATCCCATAAAGGAGAACTCACGCCAAAACCCTTGTCCGGTTCTTTGAAATGGTGTTTCAAATGATGCGCTTTGAGTTCCATCCAAAGCCTTCCTTTAAAGTTCGCATGGTGAATGGCATAGTGCAACATATCGTAAGCGAGATAGCCCACAACATAAGCTGCAAAAAAAGGCGCAATCAGCAGGTCGCCCAATAAAATGGAAAAAGAGTAGTAAAAAAAGAAAGCCAGCGGAATGCTCACCAAAGGAGGCATGACCAAGCGATTTGAATCATTGGGATAGTCGTGATGAACCCCGTGAAACACAAAATGCAGCCATTGCCCAAATTCCGAGTCCGGCTCATAATGAAAGATGAAGCGATGGAGAACGTATTCGGTGATTGTCCACATGAAAAGCCCAAACAAAAATAAACCGGTTCCCTTGAGCAAGGTCACTTCCGGCACTAAAAAAGATTGGTAAAGAAAATAACCAACTACCGGAACATAAAGTACCAGCGGCACACTCCAATGGACTTTGGTAAACAACTCCAGGAAGTTGCTTTTAAACATCCGCACACTTTCATTTTTGTTGGAAACAAAAAGTTTTTCCATAAGGACTTCAATTTTTTCAAAAAAATGAATTTACAAAACAATCTATCTCAAGTGCATTTGTCAATTATAATAATGTTTTTAGGCACCCTCTCCTACCACCCTCGAAAAAAGCGAATATTCGGGTTTAAAAATAAACTGGAACAGCAACTTGGTCCAGGAAGAATGAAATTTCAAATTGTCGTAAAATTCGGGGGCGAGTTGCTTCACTTTCGGCAATTTGTTCCACGGGATGGATGGAAAGTCGTGGTGTTCATTGTGGTAACCCATATTCAGGGCTAATTTATTCAAGATGCCATAATAGCTGTAGGTTTCCTGATTGGGGTCGAGGGTATAATGTTCCTGAATCCAACGGGCACCCAGGGGATGCAAACCAAGACCGAACATGGTCGAAATGAAAAGGTAAAACAAGGCGTTAAAGCCCAAGAAAAATAATATCAAGGCATCAAAAGTAAGGATAACAGCAACACTAATAAACATCCAGGAATGCCACAGCCGCACCTTTTTTACGCGGAAGGTTCGTTGGGTTTGAAATATGGGAAAGAATAGCAGCCACAAAGCTTTCCGCCACCATATATTTTTAACCAGCCGGGCTTCCCAATACATAGCTAAGTCTGCATCCATATCGTATTCGCCGAGGTTAGAGTGGTGTTTAATATGAAAAGTAGCAAAGCCAATTCCTCCACCGGGAAAAGTGCTTATCAAATCCGGCAGCATCAAACACAAGCGATTCAAGTGCTTATTTTTAAAAATTAAATTATGGGCTGCTTCGTGGATAATGATGTACAAGCTGTGGTTGGCGAAAGCCCCAATGCTGTACGCCAGAATCAATGACAACCACCAATACCGGAAAGTCAAATAACCCATAAGGGAAGCAATTCCGGCCTGCAAAATAAAGATGAAAATTAAGACTAGAAAGGTATAAGGGTTGCGACCGATTAGCTTCGCTATTTCGGGATGCTTCTCAAGAATGGCCCGGCAACGATCCTGGTGAGATTGGCTTTTCGTCCTTACGAGGAAATCGTTTTGTGACATAAATTATTAAAGTTGGGCTGTTCTGGCAACGCTGGCTATCCCAATGAGAAAGACGGTTGCATCAATTTAATATTCGTTCCTTCACCTGTTTTCCATTTTTCAAATCCTCTCCAAAAATATCGACATGAAGAACATTGGGCCAGAAGCCCGATTCATCAGCAAAAACATAAATATGCGTCAATTGACAACGCACGCCATCAATTTGCATCACCGCCCGGTATATTCCCTGGCCGACCTCTTCCAAATCGATGTTGCGTTCTCCGTAGGCTACCAATTTGATGACGAAACCCTCGCTCTGATTATCATTCCCACTTTTTTTCAGCTTCGATTTATACCCGTAAGCAAACTTCCTCTGCACCCAACTCAAGCCTTTGCGGGTTCCTTCGGCATTATCCCCGTATCGCATCCAATAAACATCGATGGGCTTCCGGGGGTTAATTTTTCCGTCTTCTGACAAATTGACGTCATAGACGATGGTGTTTTTATTTAAATTGCGCTGAAGGTAAAACAATCGCTTTTTCGTAAAAGGGGGTTTTGGAAACTCGGCAGGCCAATCTTTTCGATTTTTCCATTCCTGACTGTGCCCATCTGTTGCAAATGCATTTACAAAAACGATCAGAAAAAAAAATCGAATCATAAAATTCCTATTCATCCGGGTTTCTGAAAAATGACTTTTTTTATTAAAAGGTTGGCTAAAAAGAAAAACAGCCTCCTTTTTCAGAACACCATCTTCCAACGAATATCATTTCTGTAAAGTTTAAAAGCACGAACGAAAAAAAAACACAGCAATTTAGCACAAATTTTAAAAAATCAACCCTCTTTTTCGAAGTCTTTTTTACTTTCTCTCAATCTACGCAGGGCTGTAATATTTGCCATGACAGCCAAAACAGCTATTGGAAAGGTGAAAACAGTAATTGTTTCAAAAATAGGAATCGCCAGCCAGTCAACAGCAATTTTAAAATCACCCCCGAACAGATAAGAAAAAATGCCGCAGCCCACCGCTGAAACACCAATAATTATTACCCTTTCCGGCCGTTGCATCAATCCACCTTTAGCGTTTGCACCCAAACCTTCGGCCCTGGCCCGCGTATAACTCACCATCACGGAACCAATCATCGCAATAAAGGCAAATAGAGAACTCAGGAAATAATCCTGAGAAACGAGATAATAGCAAATACCCAAAAACATGATCAACTCGCTGTACCTATCCAAAACAGAATCGTATAGGGCACCAAAAGGTGTTGACATTTTTCCAACCCGGGCCAACTGCCCGTCAATCATGTCAAACAAACCTCCTATCAAGATAATTAATCCCGCGTAACCAATGTAGGAATGATCGCTTCGCTCACCATATTCCGCGCCATAAATGAAAAAACAGGTGGCTGTCACGTTGATGAGCAAACCCGTCGTTGTAATAACATTGGGTTTCACTTTTAGCCGCACCAGCAAGGAGATTAGCGGATGTATCGCTTTGTAAACCAGTGGTTGTCCATATTTTTTAAGCATGGATTTCAATTAGTCAGGACAATGAAAATAAAGGTCCCAAAGGTAAGGACAATTTTATTAACCCTTTAACAATGTCGGGGATTTGTGCTTAGAGAGAGTAAACAAGCTTTACTTAGGCATAAAGTTCGCTTGCCGCTAATTTACACAGGTTTTTTTGGCTTGCTAAATTAAAAGCATTTAAAATTCAATTTTAATTTTTGCGCGAATTCCCAATCCCTTTACCCCAAACATGGACGGGATATCCGGGTTGCCGAGATAATTTAAGCGCTTGACGAGGTCAATTCTTCCTATTTTGAAGATGTTATAGACCCCAATGCTTCCCTCCATATAAGGTTTTTGGTCCAAGGTGAAGGTGACGGGCTGCCCGTCGTCGTTGGTGATAAACTGAATGAGCTCGGGGTTTTTATTTGGGTTGTTATCATCGTCGAGGCTTCCGTAAATGGCCTTGAAAGTTATCAACTCGCGGAGTTTGAGTTTGCGAAGAAGTGGAATTTTATTGAAAAAGAAGCCTTCGAAGGAATGCTCGATATTCACAAAAGCCCATTTGTCATTGGCAAATTCCATAAAGTTCATCATGTTGAAGGAACCCGTTCGATAGGCAAAGGTCTGGTTCGCGCGCGGCAGGTGGAGCAAAAAATAGGGAACCCCATTGGCCCAGATTTTGCCTATTTCAAATTCAAAGCGGGTATTTCCTAAAAGGGATAAATAAAACCGTTTGAAAATATTGAGCGAAACTCGTTGATAATTGAAATCGCCGCCCAGCAAATTTTTAATACCCAATTTGTAGTCGAATGTAAAAACGGGGTATTTGTTGAAAATCGGGGTCCTGAAATTGCGTTGCTGAAGAAATTGTTCGTTGGGGGCAAAGCGAATTTCTAGGCCCAGTTCGCTGGCATCGAGGTGAGAGATAGAGCGCATTTCCTGAATATCTTGGTCAAAAAAGTCGAATCGCAAACTTCCCAACGGCCGTTGGTCGGTATTGGTGTAGGTGAATTTCCAGGATAGATTTTGGACAGTTTCTAAAAAATATTCCGCAATGTATTTATCGAGAAACAACAACCTGTCCGACTCTCCCCGTTTGAATGAAAGGGCGAAGTTGTCTTCTTGAACGAATTTGAAATCCTGTCCCACAAATTTGGTGTCGTGCTGATAGGAAAGGCGGAAATAATGGCGCGGGTTCCCCTTAAAATCTTCTTTAAAAGAATACTTTGCAGCGGCCGCATATTTTAGTTCCTGGTCTTTGAAACCATAAGCTGCATAGCCTTCAAATTGCAATTTCGGATTAAATTTCAAGTTGGTTTGTCCTCCCAAACGGAGGCGGAAACCTTCCACATCATTAAAACTGTAAAAGGCCCCGACGGGTCCAATATCGACCGGACCCACTGCCTTATAGCCAGAAACTAAAAGCGTGATAATGTCCATCGTCGTTCGAAAGGCTGGCACCGTTTGGAGGGTATCAATCATGCGATAAACCCCTGCTTCGTGCTTGGATAAGGCTTCCTGCCGGGCGCTGTCCCAATAAATAGCATCTTTTTTATAGACATTTTTTCCATCCACCACTTTTTTCGTTCCCAAATAAACGGAATTTTCTCTTTCGTTATTGAAAAGGTGATTTTTGTACAAAACCGACCGTTTGGCATAGAAGCCCATTCCTTTCTTGGAAGGGGAAAAATCGACCGTAATTTTATCCTTGGAAAGCACCCAAACCCCCTTTTTTGGAGTAAATTCCTGAACCAATTTCAGGTCGTTGACAAAATTGAGATTTATCCGTTTGGGGATGCCAAAATCCGCTTTGATCACGGCGTAGGTCGAATCGGCGAGAATATATAAATCGCCCTCAAAGGCCACATTTTGTTTGTTGACGGGTGTAAATTTCAAGTCAATAACCTTACGCCCATTGTATTCAATCGTGTCGATGATGTAAAACCGGTAAGATAAGTTCGCCCACTCCCCGGCAAGGGGGCTTTTAAATTGCTTATCGAATATAAGAATGTTGTCTTTGTAAATATCGATGTTCCGGTAAAGCAGGTCTGTAACGGTAGTGAAGCCTTTGGTGTCGACGTAATCTTCCATCCCGGTTACCTTTATGCCACTGCGGTACTCTTTCGTAGCCTTTGGATTTTTCCGGTAATACACTTTGGAAGATGTTTCCCGCAAGTAGATGGGTAAAAAAGGCTTCCCGTTCAATTCAGAGGTATCCACATAGTCAAAAATGAATTTGAACTTCCGGAAGGCTTTTTTATTTCTGAACTTTTCCGTAATGCTATTCAGGTCCAGTTCGACTTTTTCGTATTTGTCGAATTCATAATAATCGTAACTCTGTGGTCGGTTTTCATCTTTATGCGCAATCACCTTTTTCCATAAAGCTACCGCGGGGTTTTTCTTTCGCTTGGTGTACTTCTTTTTCTTTCCTTTAACCTCTGCCGTTTTTAAAACTATATTGGCCGACTCGAGAGAAAAAAAGATTCTTTGAGACTTGACCATCGGGTCTATGCGAACATATTGTGGCTCATAACTGAGAAAAGAGGCCACCAAAGTATCCGAACCCCATTTAGAACCGATTTCATATTTGCCATCCAAATCGGTGGTCGTCCCTACGGTAGTGCCCAAAAAATAGACGTCGGCAAAGGGGATGGGTTCTTTGGTGTCAGCATCAACTACTTTCCCTTTAACCGTAACCATTTTTTGAGAGAAAAGCGAAGGGCCGAAAAGCAATGTGAAAAGACTTATAATAAGCCAGATTTTTCTTTTTTGATTTCTCATATTTGGTTTTTGTGAGAGGAAGAAAGCCTCGCTAAATTGTAGACATTATATGCACAATCAAGAAACTCACTAGGTTTTTTTAATCTAGCGATTAAATTCAAAACGATTAAAAAGCTTAAGAAGCTGTTAGAAAATTCTCAAGCAGAGGGAAATCCTGAATTGTTTAAAAAATAAATAGGATTCTCACCGAAAAAATGAAAAATTCATATGCCTTTCATTTCTAAATAACCCGTGCAACAGTAATTATTCCAAATAAAGCAAATTAAAGAACTTGCCACCCCCCTCAAAAGTTGTATTCAGACAAAAAAATTTGGTCAGATAGCTGCCCAAAAATTGTTCCCTGCGATCCGAACTTGGATCCGTAACTTTGCCTGGAATAGCATAACCAAGACCCCAGATTTAAAGACGCCCGACAAAAGACTTATGCAAATTTGGTTTTATCAGAATTGGCGTAACAGGGAAGTCTGGCGAGGGTGCCAAAGGCTATTTTTCTTTTTCCCAACTTTTATATTCTGCCCGCAAAGTTAGGGAACTTTTTGTTTTCTTCTGTTTTTTCAAAAAAATTTAAATTTTCCTTCAAACTTTCTATTTTACAAAAATCATTCAGCATTCTACTTTTTTCTTATTGGTTTTTCTGGAAAAGGAATTTTCAAAAACTATTTTTCAAATTATTTTTTGTTCACTTTTCAATGGGGTGATATGCTTAAAAAAACAATCAAGTGGCTGGGCATCCTACTGCTCATTCTACTCCTCGTTTTATTGATTATCGGTTGGGCGATAAACGATCCTTTGCCAAAAGGGAAGTCCGGCCCAGCCGCCGACTCCCTGGCCGTGAAAATGCAAGAAGCCGTCGACAAAGCTGCTTGGGACACCACCGTCATTGTGCAGTGGACCTTTGCCGGCAGGCACCATTTTCTTTGGGATAAAAACCGAAACATTGCTCAAATCAGTTGGGATGATTACCGCGTTTTGCTCGATTTGGGAAAAATGACCGGCAAAGTATGGAAAAGCGAAATCCCGTTGGACGAAGCGCAGACCAGCCAGTGGGTTCAAAAAGCCTGGCAATTTTGGTGCAACGACTCCTTCTGGCTGAACCCCGTCGTGAAAGCTTTCGATAAGGGTACTAAAAGAAGCATCGTTCCAATGAAAAACGGCCAAAGAGGATTGCTCGTCACCTATTCCGCTGGAGGCGTCACCCCCGGCGATTCCTACCTTTGGATTTTGGATGAAAACGGACTTCCCAAACAATGGAAAATGTGGGTTGGCATCCTTCCTCTCGGAGGTATCGGCAACTCCTGGGAAAATTGGGTGAGCCTACCAACGGGGGCAAAAATTGCCACCTCCCACAAAAATGCCGTCTTCGATTTAAAAATTACAGACCTCAAAGCTGCCCAACATTGGGAAGACTTCGGTTTTGAAAAAGACCCTTTCGGGGAACTCTTTTGACGTGATAATTGGAAATTCTGACCTTAAATCGTAAATATTTTGAAGGCTACCCTCAGGGAATTACATCCTTTTTACTTCAAAAAAATAGCCCCGTCCAAAAATTGAACGAGGCTAAAACTTTTTGTACCGAATGAGGGACTCGAACCCGCACATCCTTGCGCATATCCCGATGTTCAAATCGGGACACGTCTAAAAAACAAGGGGGCGAA
>CAZJYF010000155.1:0-8063 GCA_964549665.1 uncultured Saprospiraceae bacterium | reverse complement strand
GTCCAGGAGAAATCGGACCTATCTCCGGACCGCCACAGATTGAAATAATCGGAACCAATAGCAACTCCGGCACTATTGGTGGCTTCGGAAACGATAGTCCTTAAACCACCCCAACCTCCCAATGCTTCCAAGCCGAAGACCGTAATGGCAATGGAACCGCCTACGAGGACGAACATTTGCAGCATGTCGGTATAAACCACCGCGCGCAGCCCCCCAAAAATGGTGTAAACCCCGGTGGCGAGAACCACCACAATAGCCCCCGTCCAGAAGGACAGCCCCATAACTTGAAAAACAATGGCACCGGCGAGTATCGTCAGGGAAATTTTAGTCAGGACATAGCCAATGATGGAGACGATGGAGAGATAATTTCGGGCGTGTTTCGAGTAACGCCGTTCGAGAAATTCGGGCATGGTGAACACCCCGCTTCTGATGTAAAAAGGGACGAACACCCAACCCAGCAATATCAGAATCAAGGAAGCCAGCAATTCGAATTGCCCGGCAGCGAAGTCTCCTTTGGCTCCTGAACCCGCCAGACCGACGAGGTGTTCCGAGCCGATATTCGATGCAAAAAGCGAAGCGCCGATGACAAACCATCCGACATTTCGACCGCCCAAAAAATAATCGCTAGAGCCGTAATTTTCAGCTTTCTCTTTTCGCTCTTTGATGGTTACCCAATAAGCCAGAAGGAAAACGACGCCAAAGTAGGCGGCAATAATGAGACTGTCAAGGATGCTGAGATTTTCAAACATGAGAAGTGGTTTTTCGATTTGAAACTTGGTGTAAAACGGACAATAAAAGTCTAAATGTAATGACAAAGAATTTTAAAAATGAAATTCTGATGGCAAAAATTTTGAAATATAGTCAGCAGGACAAATTTTAATCGTCTTTGTCTTTGATTTCCTGTTTTAAATCGCGGTTGACGGCGATGCTTGCATTCAATTCAAAACCAATGAGGAGAATGAAGGAGTTTATCTGAATCCAAAGCATTAAAACGATAATTGCCCCGATAGACCCGTAGAGGCGATTGTAGGTGTTGAATTCTTTGACGTAAAAAGAAAAAGCAAGGGAGGAAAGAATGGACAAAATTGTGGCTAAAGTAGCCCCAGGGGTCAGGAAACTAAACCGTTTGTAAGTGGCTGCCCCGTAGCGGTAGATGATGGCAATACCCGTATAAAAGACCAAAAGGGTCACCAACCATTTGAATACTTTGATGGTGATTTCAGCGAATTCAGATAGATCCAAGAGGCCTGCTCCCCAACTGATAACCCGGTCTCCCAAAATTATCAACACGATGGAAACGATTAGTAAAATAGCCAATTGAAGGGTCAAAAAAATGGATACCAATCGCTTGCGAAAAGGGCGTCTTTTTTTAAAGGATTTTAAGTGCGATTTTTCAAAACTGCGCATCATTGCCATCATTCCATTCGATGAAAAAAACATCGCCAAAACAAAACCGAGCGACAGCACCCGGGTGTCTTTGGAAGCAATGCCATGAATGGTCATTTTCAATTGGGCACCGGCATTTGAAGGCATAATTTTGTCGATGTATTCGTTTAGTTCTCCGGCGAAGGTATCGTAAATGGGAAAATGTGTGAGGAGGGAAAACAAAAAAATGAGCGCCGGAAAAAGGGACAGAAAAAAGCTGAAAGACGTGGCATTGGCCCGGGAAATCATGTCAAAACGCTTGGTTTCATTAACGACAAAGACCGAGACGTCGTAAATTGGAACACCCGAAAAGCCGGGAAAAGAATTGCGTTTCGCCCAATTGAGAAGGCTTTCCACTACCGGAAGCTTGGCAAATGCTTCCTCCAATTCTTTTCCTTTGGGTAGTTTGAATCTCATGCAATAAAGACTTATTCAATGATTAGTGTTTAGTGAATTCGTTTTATCCGCTTCTTTTTCAGTTGAATGGTTTTCCAATTGCTCAAATCACTTTCCTCATTCAGCCGGTTCAGCGCGGTGACCACATACGAGTAAGTCTTTCCTTTTTCAACCGAATCGTCCAAAAACGTTACGGTTCTTTTTTTAGGAAAGGGTAGTATGGCTAAAATAGCTCGAGGGTCGTTAAAATCTCCCGGTTTGACATCCTCAAAACGATAGACGACGTAATAGGCGGGCAGCGGCTTTTTAGGAGGGGATGTCCATTTGAGTTTCGCTACGCCATTCCGGAAATAAACCTTCCGGTAGATCGCGGGGGCAATGGGCTCCTCCGATTCTAAATAGTGCAATTCCGGCAATAATGCCCGGTGAGCAAAATAATCATGCCGTAGCGAATCCATCAACCCAAGTGGGTTTTTTAACATAGCAGAGGCGTTGAAAAATATGCTTCCGCTCACGTTCTCGTCGCTTCGATTCAATTGGATTTGCTTAGGAATTTCGGAAGGGAGGTGCCAGGCATCTTCCCCGTTTTTTGCAATTTTATAAGCTGCCTGACCGATGTAAAGGTTTCTGTCGTAACAATGGTCGCTCCACCATTTTACCAGGGTCTCATAATCGGCAACCTGAAAGCCAATGTTCCAATAAATTTGAGGGGCGACGTAATCTATCCAGCCCATCTCCAACCATTTCAAGATGTCCGCGTAGAGGTCATCGTAGGAGGTTTGACTGGCTTGGGTATTGGAGCCGTTTACGGGGTCTTTATCGGCATTTCGCCAAACCCCGAAAGGGCTGATTCCAAATTTTACATGGGGGCTGACCCCCTTAATTTTTTTGGAAATTTGTTCGATCAACAAGTTCACATTATTGCGCCTCCAATCCTCCAATTTGGAAAAACCGAATCCGTAATGGGCAAATTCGAGGCTGTCGAGAAAGACTTCGCCCTTTATTTTGTAGGGGTAAAAATAATCGTCAAAATGGATGGCATCTACGTCGTAATGCACCAAAATTTCTTCGACTATCTCCGTGAGGTAGTTCCGAACTTGCGGTAAGCCGGGATTGAAATAAATCTTTTTGCCGTATTGAACGCCCCATTCAGGATGCAGTTTCAAAGGATGCGTATCAGCCAGGGCCAGGGTGTCCAAATCAACGCTTGCCCTGAAGGGGTTTAGCCAGGCGTGGAACTCCAATCCACGAAGGTGCGCTTCGCGGATCATAATTTCCAGAGGGTCATAAAAGGGTTGGGGTGCCTGACCTTGTCGTCCGCTTAAATACTTCGACCAAGGTGCCAGACCGGATGGATAAAAGGCGTCGGCCGCCGGCCGGATTTGGGCGATAATGGCATTGAAGCCCGCGCCTTTAAAAAACTCGGTCAATGCAATCCATTCCTTTGTAAACTCCGCCTCATTCAATCCGGGATGGGACGGAAAGTCCATATTCGAAACGGTAGCTACCCAAACAGCCCGGAATTCCCGCTTTGGGCCGTGTGTTTGCGAAAAGCCGTAATCTGCAAGAAGGAAAGAAACTAAAGCCAGAAGAAAAAGAAGTTTTGCATTTCTTTTCATGGGGTGGAGAAGGTTGATTAGATTCGTAACCATATTATTTTCAGTATGCTTTTCAAGGGCAATGGCTTGGTGTTTTAGCAGATTCAAGGCGCCGCCCAAATAATCCAGAATATAGAAAATTTTTGCAATTGGAACTAAATACGCCTCCCTAATCCTGTTGCAATTGACCGGCAATTTTATCCACCTGATTCCAAACGCGGAATAGATTTTTGTAGCATATTTTTTCAATATCGCTTTCCGAATAGCCCCTTTTCAAGAGTGCATAGATTAAATTAGGGTAGGCCGAAACATCTTTCAACCCAACCGGAAGCGAATCACCGACACCATCAAAATCCGAACCGATGCCCACGTGGTCTATCCCTGCAATTTGGACAACGTGGTCAATGTGCGTGGCTACGACTGCCACATTCGAAAATAGTTCTTCCTCATGTTGGCGGGTGTATTCCTGAATGTAGGGTTTGGCTGCGTCATCCCGGTAAGTAATACCCTTTTCCTCCAACATTTTCGTCAACTCAGCTCGCATATCGCTTCGGTGTTTATTTATTTTTCCATCGAGAAAAGAGGAGCCAAAAGTTATTTGAATCACCCCGCCATTTTCGGCCAATCGTTTTATCATGGCGTCGTTCATGTTACGTTCGAAGCCCGGGGTGAATTTCCGGCAGGAAGAGTGGGAAGCGATGCAGGGCGCTTTGGAAATGTCCATGACCTGCCAGAAAGTACTGTCTGACACGTGGGAAATATCCACCATGATGCCGACTTGGTTCATTTCGGCGACCACCTTTTTCCCAAATTCACTTAAACCGTTCCAGGTGTGGGTCGTGTCGTAGGAGGAGTCGCAGATTTGGTTGTCTTTGGAATGGGTTAGGGTGATGTATCGTATGCCTCTTTTATGAAAATATCCGACGTTGTTCAAATCATCCTCGATAGGGGCGCCGTTTTCCATACCCATCGGCAGGGAAATGATGCCATTTTTAAAATTCGTTTCCACTTGCGCGGGTGAAGTAGCCACGGAAAACTTTTGGGGCAAGGCTGTTGTGATGCCTTCAACGAGGTCTATCAGGGTATCGGCGTATTCTTTGGCGCCGCCGGTTTTTTGATACGAAGCCGGCACGTAAATGGACATGAAGGGGGCATCCAACCCCCCTTTTTTTGCGCGTTCATAATCGAAATCCCCATCTTTCGTTTTGATAAGAATATCCATGAACTCTTGTGGTAGTTGGAAATTTTTATTTTTCAGATGGTAGGGCAAATCGACATGCGTATCGGTGATGATGAATTTATGGGCCAATTTATCAGCTAGTCTGTGAAGGTCAGCCTCCAGTTTTTCAGATTGAGAATGCAGTGGGAGAATGTTGAGTGCAGCCAATAGTACCATGAATAGGTATTTCATTTTGAAGAAATTAGTTGATTAATAAAGAATTTGAAAATCATCACAAATTATTGAAAGGTTAAATAAGTCATTTTTTCTAAAAATTCGATGCCTTTTCGGTAGAATTGTTTCGCTAAAATTCATATTTTTTAATTTTGAAAATCCTAAAAAAACGATTCCCGGAAAGTTATTCAATTAGCGGGAAGGATGTCCCAAAGGTTCGTAATTTGAAAATAGAGGGTGGCAGCCGTTTCCTGAAATGGGAAATGAAGATGATGAAATAACTGATTTTCAATATTCCCGGTTTGGACTTAATTTAACAGCCTTAAACAGCAGTACTTTATTTGTATGAATTTATAAATACCCTATTCGGTGAAGACATTTAAAGTTTCAAGGATAGTGGGTCTTTCCTCTAAAATCTAAATTTGAGCCAACGTAAAAATTATATGATCAAAGCCGCAAGACTGCTTCTTGTTTTTCATTTTTGGGCTATTACTTTTGTAGTGAATATGCTCGCGCAGCTCCCTAATGACGACTGCTGGAATGCCAAAAGGATTGCCAAAGTCAATAATTGGTGTTCGGCACCTGCGGAGTTTACGAATGTCGGTTCGACCCCTTCGGAGGTAGAAAACGCCGCTTGTTTTCCACATTCAATTCCCAACGATGTTTGGTTTAAATTCACGGCAATCGGGACAACTGTACACATCAGCGTCATTGGGCAAATCGCGAACGACCCGAAGGGAAGTTTGCATCATCCTCAATTGGCTCTTTACAAGGGAAGTTGTTCTCATTTGGAAAATGTAAGTTGTCTTTCTGATTCGAGGGGATACAATATTGTGGAATCTTTTGCCGGTCCGCTCGTCATCGGAGCAACTTATTATATTCGGGTAGATGGCCGCCACGATCAAACTGGTACTTTCCAGTTATGCGTCAATAACTTCAATGATGTGCCTTCTCCATCCTCCGATTGTTCCACCGGTGTCATTTTATGTGATAAGTCGCCTTTTACCGTCCCAAGTGTGCGAGGGGGCGGTAAAAACAGGCATGAGTTGGAAGGGGTTTGTCTTCCCGGTGAAAGTAGTTCCAGTTGGTATAAATGGACCTGCGATCAACCGGGCACCCTGACCTTTGTGTTGGAACCCGTCAACCCTTCCGATGATATTGATTTTGCGTTATTCGTTCTCCCCAATGGGGTGGATGATTGCCAGTTAAAATTTCCGGTTCGTTGCATGGCATCGGGCGAAAACGTGGATAACCCCTTTGTTACCTGGGAAAAATGTACGGGTGCAACTGGCTTGCGACTTGGGGCTATTGATATCATGGAAGATGAAGGCTGTAAGCTGACAGATGACAATTTCGTAGCAGCCCTCGACATGCAGGAGGGGGAGAGTTACGCCTTGATTATCAACAACTTCAGCAATACCGGGAATGGATTTTCGGTTGAATTTGGAGGAACCGGAACTTTCAAAGGTCCCATGGCTTCCTTTACCATTAGCTCCCATTCGGTAGATGTCGGGAAAGCGGTTTCCATAAAAGATGCTTCCAATTTTTTAGGTGGAATAGCCAAATGGGAGTGGAACTTTGGGGTAGGTGCGAAACCGGCAAGTGCGAGTGGGAAGGGTCCCCATAAGGTGGTATTTGATTCTCCGGGCAAAAAATCCATTCGATTGACAGTTGAAAGCAATAGGGGATGCCGTGTGACAAAAGTGAAGAAGGTTCAGGTGAAGGCACTTCCGAAAAAAGAATTTCCCCAAAAAGAAAAGCCAGCCAAGCCCGTTGAACAAAGCCAACTCTTTCGCCAAGGTGAAGAAAGCGTTGAAAACCCGGTTGCACACGAATCCGCCAACCCGGTTCCGGATCAACCAATTGATAAAAACGAATCCGAGGTATTAGCGGCAAATGATAAAGAGCCGCAAAAAAACGAAGCCTCGGCCCCCTCCCCTGATACTTCTGTCCATGCGGATTCCGGTACAAAAGAAACAACCTGGGAAATCTTCCATATCACCATTATCTACTTTGATTCTGATTCTTTCAATCTCGTGGACGAGCACTTTTCCTATTTGGATGAAATCGTACAAATGCTGAAGGAAAATCCCGAAACCATTGCGTTGGTGGAGGGTTATACCAACAATATTCCACCGAGCGATTATTGCAAACGCCTTGCCTCGAACAGGGCCACTTCGGTTAAGGATTATCTTGTCCGAAATAGAATCTCTTCGGACCGCCTGCTGGACAAAGTCTTTGGCAAAAAAAAACCTCGAGGAAATAACAAAACCCTTTACGGCAGACGAAAAAATCAACGGGTAGAGGTGAAAGTGATGAAGAGATTAGAATGACGGATGGATGATTTTGAAATCCCAGGAATTGGAAAACTTCCATGTACTCGATACCTTTTTGAGCTGTTTGATTGCTTTTTCAAAATTGAAATTAATACGAGTGCCAGCCTAACTAGGAGTCAGACCGGCACTGGTCTTTAAAAAATTTTCTTCAAAGGGTTTCAACTCCTTTGAATGTGCTTTTTCATACTCTCCAGTTAATTCAACAGCAAAAATTCATTGACCCAGATTTCCGAAGTGTATTTCTTGACTCCTTCTTTATCATCGTAAGTGCGGTGCCGCAATTTACCTTGAATGGCGACCTCCTTTCCTTTTTTCATAAATACCTGCATATTGTCGGCGGTTTTTCCCCAACCGACAAGGTTGTGCCATTGCACGTCAACCACCTTTTCTCCTTTTGCATTTTTATAAACATCTTTGGTGGCAATAGACACCTTTGCGAGCGATTGGCCGTTTTCCAGTTGTTTGAATTCGACATCTTTGCCGAGATTCCCGATAAGTTGGACTCTGTTTCTAATGTTATTCATAATTGACAAATTTTAGGTTAACGAAATTTATTAAAGCTCCCATAAAACCACCCTGCACCCAACCGCGATTACGGAAGATGGGTAGTGATATTTTTCATTGTCTTTCAGTCTATTTTGTATTGTCTTGTTTTCCAATTAGAAGGCGAGGCAAAGTTCAGGGTAAGGGGATGAATTAGTCGTAAAATAAATGTTTAATTTCGTTTGTAGCCGTTTGTATTCGAATAGCAAAATTTAAATAATTGATTTTCAGATGAATCCATACTTTACAGGGATTGATAGCCAAGCTAAAACAAATCAAGGGTTAGTAACTCCTGTTGCGCACTTGAAGCGGACTGCTTAAGTGGGATTGACCTTTTTCATTTTAGTGGAGTAGATACAAAAAACCGTTAAA
>CAZJYF010000154.1:0-8152 GCA_964549665.1 uncultured Saprospiraceae bacterium | reverse complement strand
AGGCGGGTTTCGAAGCGCTTTTGATACTTCTCTGATAATTCTACCAATTTGATGCTGTCCATGAATTCAATGAACCGTTCGTCAATTTCAATGGCGATGACCTTCTTTGCATGTTGTGCCAGACGGCGGGAAAAAAAACCCGAACCAGCGCCTAAGTCGGCCACCGTTTTATTTCTCAAATCCCCCATTTTGCTAATGACCAATTTGGGCTTTTGCCATAAAACACGGTCTGGCGAATCGTAAATGGCGACCAAGGCTTCCAAACTATTCGTATCTTTGGAAGGCAGTGATTCGGCATTTTCGGCAATCGAATCTCCTTGATTTGGACCTTGTCGATTGCTTTTATCCCCATTGGTTTGGCAGCTTCCAAAAAAGAAAAAATGGGCAATCAGAATTGGAAAAAAAGGGCTTCGTAATTTCATAGAGTTGATTATTTATATTGACCGGCTTTTTCCCGAAATCGAGCGAGAAAGGTTGAAAAAATAAGTTACCGGTTTTTGCAAACCTACCCCTATTCCCATGAAGGGAATCTGCCCGCAAAAGGACAAAGGGCAGTCCGAAGGATTTAATTTATCAATTTATTCTACCTCAATCCCGGGCTGGTAGCACTTTCCCACTAGCTTCTCCGAAGCCTATTCCCAGACCGCCTTTTTCGCCTCTTCCCTTCATTATTACTGTGTCGCCGTCGTGGAGAAATTTGCGGGTGGTGCCATCCGGCAATTGCAGGGATTTTGTTCCTTTCCAGGAAATTTCCAACATGGACCCAAATGAATCTGGCGTGGGACCGCTAATAGTCCCAGAGGCACAAAGGTCGCCAACGTTTAGGTTGCAGCCGTTGACCGTGTGATGGGCCAACTGCTGGCACATGTTCCAGTAAAGATACTTGAAGTTGGATTGACAAACGGTTTTGGGATGGCCGCTCTCTGCTTGAATTATCACCTCCAGTTGGAGGTCAAAATTTTTATTTCCATCAAATTGTAAATAGGGTAGCACTTCAGGTTCTTGATCAGGTCCTTTTACCCGAAAGGGTTCCAGAGCATCCAGAGTAACGATCCAGGGAGAAAGGGTAGAGGCAAAACTTTTCCCCAAAAAAGGGCCGAGGGGCACGTATTCCCACTTTTGAATATCCCGGGCGGACCAGTCGTTGAATAACGCTAATCCGAAGATGTAATCCTCCGCTTCAGCGGTGGAAACCGAGGCTCCGATTTCCGAAGGTTTCCCGACGATAAAGGCCATTTCCAACTCAAAGTCCAGCAATTTTGAGGCCCCGAAAACAGGCTTGTCGGCTCCTTCCGGCATTTGTTGCCCTTTTGGACGGTGAATAGGCGTTCCGGAAACGACGATAGAAGAAGCCCTGCCATGATAACCTACCGGCAGATGCCGCCAATTGGGCATCAGGGCGTTCTCTGCTCCCCTAAACATGGTGCCGACGTTGGTGGCGTGTTCGATACTCGAATAGAAATCGGTGTAGTCACCCACTTTTACGGGTAGCAGCAATTCGACTTTGTCTATTGGGTGCAAAAAATGCCAGGAAAAAGCTTGGGCTTCCTCATTACTGGAATCGAATAATTCGGAAAGGCGGTTGCGCAGGGCTCGGTTTTTTTGCTTTCCTAAGGCCATCAAATCATTTAGCCAGCGATTATTGAAAACCGAGTTGTCAAGGTCAAGGTCATCGAGGAGAGCAAGGTAATTCATCACCGACAAGTCAGCCACAAAGTTGCCAATAGCTGTACACACGCGGGGAGTGGGATTGCTCGGTGTTTTGAAGATGCCAAATGGAAGGTTTTGAATTGGAAAATCGCTGCCGGCAGGCACTTCTACCCAGGATGTCAACTTTGGGTCATTTGCTTTGAGCATAGTCAAGTTGGTTTTACGTTATTTCGGACTTTGGGAAAGTAAAAGTAAGAATTTTAAAAAAAATTGGGGTATATCCCGAAAGTATTCTCGCAGCTCGCGGTGCATCGAGCGGAGTGGAGAGACTAATATGTAAACTCGACATTTTTTTCAAGGGCAATAGGGTTGATTTTAAGGAGAGTTGAGAATTTTCAATAGAAAATTTTCGGTTATCAGGAAGATAATAATTTCAACTTTCGCCGTGGTAGGGTATTAAAATATCTTTGATTGGCTTTTGAAGCGGAAAGATGTTTTCTCTGTGTAAAAAGGACGTGAGTTGCTTTTGGATGAGACCCTAAAACTTGGCATTTTGGCGATTATTGAAATCCATTCAAAATCAAAATGTGCAAATTGAACAGTTTTAAAATTGCCGCAATCATAACCGTTATCAACAAACGATAGGCCCAAACATTGGCTTTGGTATACCTCGAAGCAAAAGTGGCCGTCAACCAACCGCCAGACATTTGCCCGATGGCGATGATCGCTCCTATTTTCCAGTCAATTAACCCCTTCCATTGAAAAATGGCGATAACCAAAACCGAGTAAATCGCCACTATCAAAGATTTGATGACATTGGCATCGATGAGGCTCCATTTGGCACCTAATACCATGATGCCCAGAAAAAAAATGCCCATGCCCATTTGGATAAAACCACCGTAAAATCCCAAAGCCAGAAAGGCAGGTACGGCAACCCAATAATTTGGTTTTGTCGAGGTGTCCGTCTCGTGCAGCCACCGCTTCGGATTTACTAAAACGACGAACAGCATGAGGATCATCATGTATCTGAAGACGCTTTTGAACTGCTCGTTGCTCACCCAAATAGCGACCAAAACTCCGGCAATTGCACCAATGGTGGTAATGATAACATAAACCTTGCTGCGCTTCCAATCGATTTTTCCATTTTTGAAAAAAGCGAAGGTGGCAGCAGTGCTTTGCGCAAAAACGCCAAGGCGGTTCGTTCCATTCGCAAGGTTTCCAGGCAGCCCCAAAACTTCCGTGAGAATTGTCAGTGTGATGGCAGAACCATTTCCTGCAAGGGTATTGATAGCCCCTGCAAATGCCCCTCCGAGGATGGCAATGATGTAGTGATGTAGCTCCATTTTCAACTATCGCGGATGCTTTGGCAAAGTTCTATCAGAACGCCGTTTGCACTTTTTGGGTGAATGAAGCAAACCAGCTTATCGTCCGCTCCTTTTTTCGGCTCTTTGTTTAATAATTTAAATCCTTCATCTTCAAGGCGTTGCATCTCTGCGTGAATGTCCTCGACCTCGAATGCGATATGGTGAATGCCTTCCCCCCTTTTTTCGATAAATCTCGAAATCGGGCTTTCCGGCGAGGTGGCTTCCAATAGTTCAATCTTTGACCCACCGATTTTGAAAAAAGAAGTGGTCACCTTTTCCGATTCTACTTTTTCAATTTTGTAATGTCCCGCGCCGAACATTTTTTTGAAAAGAGAATTGCTGTGTTCCAAATCTTTCACTGCAAGACCAATGTGTTCGATGCGAATCACTTTTTCCATTTTAAAGGTTTTGTTCTGTTCTGTAAAGTTTGGGTGAACAAACGCGGATTTTGGATAGTAAGGACTTGGTGAAACAGAAAATCGTGCCCTTCTGATGCCCAATAATACGAAGCGGGTTTCAAATAAACAAAATGACACTCATATTTGAAATAGGAATATTGCAGTAATTCGGAGTGTAAAAAAAGGGGACAACAATGCGTCATCCCATTATCGGATTGACTATTACGAAGATTTTTACATTTATAAATAGTTGGGGTTAAAGCACTTCTACTTCCTGATATTTCATTTCTTCTTCTGCCGGCACCTCAATAAATGTCAGTTGCAAGATTCCTTTTTGTATTCAGCTTTAATTGTTTTGGGGATGATACTTTTTTCCCAATTTGAGTTTGCGTTCGAAAGAAAGGAAATTAAATTCCTCAAGGATGAATTCAGAAGTGCTTTTTTTCTGATACCGCTTTCTCAGCTCGAATGTTTTGCAAAAATTTTGTTTCCGTGATTTCCAGCTCCTCTTTTCGGAAAGGGGGAATAAACACCTTCATCTCGAATATTTTACCATCTTTCCTGATACTCCCCCCTGGATTTTTCTTTTTAGAGGGTATTAATCAAGCAATGTGTCCCAAAAAATTAGCTGAGAAACCTGAATGGCAAAACGCTTTACCATCCGTCCAGAAGGAGTGGCTTTTAATTTTCTATCGGTACGCGATCAAAAATATTGGTTCGTATGGGTAATAAATATATCAACCTCCTTAGTTCTCTATCGTTCCGCCATTATTTTAAGGGTAAGTTAGGCAACTAAATTTAGAATGTGGTGTGCTTTGTCATTGTGGAGAGATGATTTTTCTATCTCCATAGAAGTTCTTTACTTTCTCGAAAAACATCTGTGAACAGCATTTCAGCGGTTTACAATCAATTGATTATCAAAATAATGAGTAGATTATTATTGAAAAAAAAGACCGCGCCATTTTTCAAAAGTTTAGTAAAAAAGTCATGCTTTGCCCGCCTTTTAAATTAGTGCCTGGAATAATATGAAGATTTTTTCCACCGCTCTTTTTTTTATGAAAATGAGGAACAAAATAACCCGTTAAGGCGCCCACTAAATAACCAGCCAATACATCGGAAGGGTAGTGTTTCCCTGCCAAATACCGGTGCAGGCCAGTCAGTGCAGGTAGAGTAGCCGCAACCGTCCACACGAGGGGTTTGAATTTAGAATCGGGGTAATAATCCGAATACACTTTGGCAGTGAAAAAGCTGAGGACTGCCGAAGAAGAAACATGCCCTGAAAAGAAGGAAAGACGGGTGGAATTTCCCGTCTTTTTTTCGATGGGAACTTCGGCATTATACGCAAAAGGGCGGGTTCGTTTTGTTAAGCCTTTGGTGATATTGGTTATTCCTGCGGAGATAAAAAAAGATTCACCCAAAAGAAGGGCGGTAGTTCCCAAATTGCTCCTTATTTTTTTTCCTGAAACTAAAGTAAATGGCAAAACGATGGATGTCAGGAGCAGACCATCACTAATGTCAGAGGCTGTTGTTGAATAACGCCTTGTAGCGGAACGGTCAAAACCAACTACATCTCCGCGGTCTAAAAGTGAAATTTCTTCGATTGACAGCGGGTCCACGCTATTTGACAGGGCAAATCCAACCGAAAAAAGACCGGCGCTTCCGCCTAAAACTACCAAGTCTTTTTTCCAATTTATTTGGTAAGGGCTTTCTTGTTGACCGTTCATCTGAAAGGTCAAAAAAATAAGAATTAGCGCGCCCGATGTTTTCCGAATTTTGCTACTGCTCATCTGGCAGGAATTTTAAAATCATTTTGAAAGACTTCCCTTCTTTTTGGGATTTTCACATTTAATTTAAATCATATGACGCGGCGATTTTTTGTAGTTTAAAATAACTTAAATTTTTGATTTTCAGATTTTTGCAAAAATATTCTTTCAACTTATTGCTTGTGCCATGTGCGCAAAAGTATAATTTTTTTAAAAATATTTAACTTGAAATAAAGGCAGACAAATGTATGAAAAGTCCAGGTCAGAAATTTGGCGCAAGAAACTGCTGTTTTTAATTAAAAAGCCCCGGTACTTTTTACCGGGGCCTGCAAGATAAGATTCACAATTATACACCTAAAAACCCGTTTGCATGATTTTTTTTCTCAAAAAACATCTCCCGGTTCCTTTTTGAACCGGGGATGCTATTGCATTTATTTGCGAAGGATTAACTCCATTTTAAATTTTCATCCTAATTATCAGGCTTTGTTCCAAGTCATTCCAGTAATTCCAAATTCAGCAAATAAATAAAACGAGAAGGAAAGACTTTTTGACAAGTCTCCCCTTGCTCTATTAAGGCACTGGAAAGTTGGAAACCCTGTCCTGGTTAACATCAATTATTAGCCACCTCCGTCTCCGTCTCCGTCATTATCGCCACCCCCATCGCCATCACCGTCGCTGTCGTTATCATTGCCATTATCATTGTCTCCATCGTCGTTACCATCTCCGTTTCCGTTACCATCCCCATCTCCATCATCATTTCCGTTACCATTATTATTGGTATCACTTCCCAAAAAGAGAAAATTCCCTATGTTGTCAAAGTGCAATTCTTCCCCGCTATTCAAATGGATTTCGTAAGCCGTATCGCCATTGTTTGAAACTTCTACTTCAGCATAAGTAATGGTTATCCCGGGAAAATTGGCTATGATGTAATCAATAGCTGCTTCGGGCAAATCAGTTGGAGAAATAGCCATTCCATTGTTATCGCTGGGGTCGCCATTCATTCCCCCCTCTATACTTGCTATCAGCAAAGTGCCGTCGGGGGCAAACCTCATTTCTCTGCCACTGTCCAAGCGCACTTCATAGGTGACGTTCCCGTTGTTGTCTGTGTTTTTATCTGCAATGGCAATGGTAGCGTCCGGAAAATTCAATTGAATGAAATTCAAAATAACCTGTGGAAGGGAAGAAGGCGATATCAGGATAACTCCCAAAGAAGCATTGGTTTCAGTAATTACTTGGATGTCATTGAGAGATGCGTCGGTTGCGGTGCATCCTACGGAAAAGCCAATTGCCATCAATTTAAGTAACGTAAAAGTAAATCTCCTCATTCCCAAAACTTTATTGCCAAAAAATATGATTCCACTTCACTGCCTCAATTACTTTAGCCTATACGACACTTTTCTTTATGATGGTTGCCTGCCAAACATTTTTTATTAAAATTGACAACTTTAGGAATGGAAGTGGAGAAAGATTTATGGGAGAATTTGTGGGGATGCGTCAGCGACTTGGATAGAGGAATAGCTGCAGAAATTGCGCGAAAATCAGAATGACTGGAAAATCTTTCCTGCCGACTGTTTTAGCATTGAGCAAAGGCAGCATATTTCAATTTTTGTTAATGCTTGCACTAAAATATCGCTGAACAATAACTTCGGTATCGGCAATCAAATATTCGAGAGGGATTTTCAGTGGAGATTTCCATCCGAAAAGGTAAAACTCAGGATTTGTCCGCCCGATTTTTCATAATTTGTCTATAAAAGCTGGCTAAATCAACATCCAAAAGATCAGTATCTATTTCGATGGTTTCAAGGATTTCCAGGAGGGTATTTATTCTCGCCTCCGTTTCAAAAAACTTATTGAGGACCGCAATTTTTCGATTTTCTACCAAGCAGTATCCCGACTGAAAGTTACCTTTCTCATACCGGACAATGTAGCCCATTTCTTCGAACATTGATTCCAGCTTTTTTAAAGTATTTTTGGTGTATTTGAACATGCTTTTATGTCGTTTAGCCTGTGTTATTAACAATCATTTGGATTTAACTTTGAATATATTAGTGGCCAAGCGTAGCTTTGTCGCCCCAAATATCGGAAAATCAGGGAAGTTTTATTTTCCTCCATTGATAAAATCAGCAACCTGACTTTATCAAAAAAACGATCTGCCATTTCGCAATATTTTTTCAAGACCTGGCGTAAGAAAAGCAAATTTTTTATTTGAAAAATGAAAATTTATGGAACCTAGGTTACGCATTTTTTATCATTCCGCCTTTTTGTTCATCCTTTTTCTATCAATACAGAAAATACAAGCACAGCGGTTTCGGGCAGGCTTGGTGGCGGGGCTTAACGCCTCCCAAATTAGGGGGGATGACACCGGAGGATACAACAAATTAGGCTTAGTAGCTGGCCTACGCGGGATTATCGTTTTGACTGACCGTTCGGATTTGAGTATTGAGTTGCTTTACAGTGAAAGGGGTAGTAAAAATGACAGCCGGGAACCGGTAGATATTGAAATAAATTTAAAATATGCCGAAGTACCGATTCTCTTCAATTACAAGGATTGGTATGTCGAGGACGGCAATTATTACCGGGTGCAGGCGAGTGCAGGCTTTTCTTTTTCCCGCTTGCTAGATGCTACTTCCGACGGTAGCACTTCCAAATACATCGATGAGACTGGAAATTTTACGGACAATGACTTCAGCTTTGTGATCGGTGGGGAGTTTTTCTTCAATCGCCATTTAGGTTTAGGATTTCGATGGAATTCTTCTTTCAACAAGCTCTTTAAAAATGATAATGCTCAGGGAAAAAATGAACTCCGGGGCTATTTCCTATCTTTTAGAACGGCTTATATTTTCTAACGGAACTATTGACGTTATGCTCTTAGCCAAAATTTGGTGGGTAAATTTTGCGGAACAGGAAACAACAAAGCCCCGACGGAAATGAATCCGTCGGGGCTTTGGAAAAAAAGTTGGCAGCGACCTACTCTCCC
>CAZJYF010000153.1:0-8189 GCA_964549665.1 uncultured Saprospiraceae bacterium | reverse complement strand
AAAAATTATTTTTCCAATCTCCAATCAACAATTCCAAAACAATGATTTCCATCTACAACTCATCCAACTCCTTGGTCATCTGTTCCAATTCCAATTGCAAATTTTCCGCATCATCCACCGAATTGCTTTCCAACATCCGGTTCGACAGGCTTTCAATCGTTTCGAGATAAAATTTGTCGTATTCGATATTCGATTTTAGTTCTTCCAAATCGGCAATCTCATCGTAATGGTGTTCCTGAAGTTGTTTTAATTTTTGTTGCTTTTCCACCAATTCCTGTGTCAATTGATAATTGTTGAGCAATGTGTTGAGTTTTTCAACACAGATTTCAAAAAAGGAGATTTTCGATTCCCTCAATTTCAATTCATTTTGAAAAGCCCCGATAAGACGGTGGGTTTCTTTTTTCGTCGAGGCTGGCACTTCGATGGAAGCACCCAACCTGGCTTCCAATTCGGCAATATTTTTTTGGATTTCGAGCATCTCCTTTTTGTTGTGGTTGATTTGACTACTGCAATGAGATAAGCGGTGTTTAACGATGCCTTCGGTACTCGTGCGAAAAGCTTTTTCGCGCCGGTTTTTTTGAACAAATTTCCACAAATAGAAAATTCCGAAATACCCGGCAATGAGCACAAAACCCGATAAAATTATCCATCGAAATACAAAAACGAACCGCATCGCCACGACAGCAGCAACGAAAATTATCAGGATAAGGATGGGGGGTATGCCTGAATTATTTTTTTTCAACATATCTTTATTTCAAGGTAGCCGTGAATGAGATGGCACGCATCTAAATTCGGATTTTGTATCAAATCGGTTGAAAATCAGGTTGTTACTTCAAGGTACGCCCTTATTTTGAATCACTACATCAGCCGGGTTAAGACACTGCCTAAAATAAAAGAAAACCCAAAATCGGAAAAATATGCTTTCCAGAGGGCCTTTTATAATCCTTTTTCCAAAACACAAAAGCTAAAGTTTTTTGTTTGTTTATTGTTTCAAGCATTCCTGGCAGAATGCCTTTTTATTTTTAGATTTTCCAATTCGAATTTAATGTAACGGAAAATAAGTCATCGACTCTTTTATTGAAAGGAGCTGAAACCCACAGGATAGTATAGATTATAGCATTTCGATGCACTTAAAAAAAACGCATTTCATCTTATTTCCCGTCTTTTTCTTTCTGTCTATTGTCTAACTTCTTGCAGAAAAGTCTAGTAAGATTTTACTCAATTCAAGATTCAAATTTATGTACCTTTAAGCCACTTTTACTGAATCCGGGTATCGATTTTGAATTCGAACTTCATGAATGACCACTGCCTCATCTTCTGCAAATTTTTGTTGTCAATGTTTTTATGGCTATGCTATAATTTTTGCAGTGGTCAAGCTCAATTGCCCCCCGATTTTAGCGACCAATTGGTCGAAAGTTTTAACCGCCCCGTAGGGGTTGCCTTTGATGAAAGCGGGCGAGGTTACGTTTGGGAAAGGAGAGGTTTCGTTTACATTCTAGACGAAGAAGGAAAGAAATTGCCGACCCCACTCATCGACATCTCCGAAGAAGTTGGCGATTGGGGTGACCATGGATTATTGGGGTTTGCCCTGGACCCTGATTTCTATGAAAATGGTTTTTTCTACCTTTTTTATGTGGTGGACAGGCATTATCTTCTTTATTTTGGGACACCTGAGTACGACCCCAATGAAACCCTTATCCAGCAAGCGACAATCGGGAGAATAACCCGCTACACCGCCGACCCCGGACATAACTTCGAAACCACCTTGCCGGGAAGCAGAAAAATCCTGTTGGGCGAAACTCCCGCCACTGGCTTTCCAATTCTGATGACTTCCCACGGGATTGGCAGCCTGGTTTTTGGGCATGACGAAACCCTGTTCGCGTCATGTGGCGAAGGAGGCAGTTTCCAATCTATCGATGCCGGTAGCGCGGATGAAACGTATTTCCAGCAAGCCCTCGACGACGACATTATCCGAGAGAAAGAAAATGTCGGTTCTTTTCGGGCAATGCTGGTCGACAATTTAAATGGAAAAATAATAAGAATTGACCCCGCTACCGGCGACGGCATAAGCAGCAACCCCTTTTACGACCCTGCTGCCCCCCGCGCTGCCCGTTCAAGGGTTTGGGCATTGGGTCTTCGCAATCCCTTTCGATTTGTAATGCGTCCCGAAACAGGCAGCCACTTACCCGAAGACGGAGACCCGGGCGTACTGTACATCGGTGATGTCGGGTCGGCGGCTTGGGAGGAGATAAATATTGCCAAGAAAGGAGGGCAATGTTTTGGATGGCCATTATTCGAAGGCTTCGATTCAAAATGGGAGTTTAGAAATACATTTCGAGCCAATATGGACGCCGCCAATCCTTTGTACGACGGCAATTCATGCAATCAAGCTTTCTTTTCCTTCCAGGATTTATTTATCAATCCAACCAATAAAAATGAAGAAATCGTTTTTGAAAATCCTTGCGACAGCAACCTGTTAATCCCGCAATACATTCCAACTTTAGTCCATTCCACCCCTGCCATTGCCTATAGTAATGTCCTTTGGAATCAGCCAACCCGTGCCATTACGGAAATTGTGGAGGAGGATGGCAGTTTTTCTACCGTTCCTATCGACGACCCGGCCTCTCCAATTAGCGGGCCCCCTTTCGATGGATTTTCCAGCATTCCCGGTCTGTTTTACACCGAAGGAAATTTTCCCGAAAAATATCAAGATGCGCTTTTTAGTTCCGATTTCAGTGGTTGGATAAAGGCTTTTCACCTCAACGACGAAAACGAGATCGTGGGAGTGGAAAACTTTTTTCAGACGG
Organism: uncultured Saprospiraceae bacterium; assembly: GCA_964549665.1. Taxonomy (GTDB): domain Bacteria; phylum Bacteroidota; class Bacteroidia; order Chitinophagales; family Saprospiraceae; genus CAZJYF01. Next base: position 5,382 of record CAZJYF010000153.1, on the reverse strand, counting down.
AAACCGGCATAGTGGATCTCGCTTTGAACAAAAGGGATGGCTGTATCTACTACATCCATTTCAACAATCATCAACTGAGAAAAATATGTTACGGCGGCAGCCCGCCCCCTATTCCCGTTGCCACAGCAGATGTTTATTTCGGTCCCAGCCCTTTGGAGGTTCACTTTGATGCCTCAGCTTCCAACCACCCCTTTGGATATCCCCTCAGTTTTGATTGGGATTTCGGAGATGGCACTTCCAGCATCGAAATGCAACCGGTGCATACTTTCAACGCCCCATCCGAACAGCCTTTTTCTTTCAATGTCTCCCTAACCGTTACCGACTCTTCCGGCACTTCCAAAGCAACAGATTTGCTGATTTCTGTAAATAATACGCCGCCCCAGGTAAAAATAATTAGCTTCAAAGACCACGACTTCTACCCGCTTACTGATGTTACCTTTTTAAAATTGGAAGCAGATGTTCGCGATGCGGAACATTCGCAGGAAGACTTGACTTACGCTTGGCAGGTCTTCTCCCATCACAATACCCATTTCCACACTTCACCTATTGATAATAAGGTAGTTACTTTTGCCATAATTGACCCTGCGGGTTGCGGAGATGAATTATTTTGGTATCGCATCCGCCTTACTGTCACCGACAAAGACGGCCTGCAAGGCTTTGACGAAAAAGAAATTTTCCCCTATTGCGACGCACCGTTTTTCGACATTCCGGAACTTAGTGGCACGGCTACTTTAAAAGACATCACCCTATCTTGGCAAACGCTTTTCGAAGATAATCTGGAAAAATTTGAAATCCAACGAACCACCGGTTTTAAATTTGAAACCATTGGGGAAATTCCCGCGTCGGGTACTTCTTCATCAGCCAATAACTATAGTTTTACAGACCCGCAGCCGGTTTTTGGGCAGCACAATTTCTATCGAATCAAGCCTGTCAATAAGGACAGAATTTATGATTATTCAAATAGGGTTGACCTTTTATTCCCACCAAGGCCTGCTATCAACATTTTTCCGAACCCCGCCCAAAACAATTTTCAAATTGAAATAGAAGAAGCCTTCGAGGATATTATCGAATTCGAGTTATATACTCCACTCGGGCTTCAGGTGTTAAAAGCCAAATGGAACGCCACGGTTGGAGAACCCTTTGAACATTCTGTCCTCTCGTTCAACCTATCCAATGGTGTTTACTATTACGTTGTGAAAAATGGCAAAGAAGAACGCAAAGGCTCGGTGTTGATTGCCCGGTAAGCAGTGGTCAACGCACAGTTTGGTTCAATAATCATTACATTTGAGGGAAAAAAGTACTAGGGACTTCAAAGATTAGGTCTCTTATAAGAAAGCCTTTGAATTGGCAATGGAAGTTTTTGAAATCTCTAAAACATTTCCAAAGGAAGAAATCTACTCTCTCTGACCAGATTCGTCGATATTCCCGTTCTGTTTGTTTCCAAATTGCAGAAGCATGCAGAAAAAGAAGGTACCCGAAAAGTTTCATAAGCAAATTAAGCGGCGGAGACGGAGAAAATGCAGAAACCCAAGTCTGGCTTCAGTTTTCTTTTACCTGCCAATATTTTGACAAAGCTACATGTACCAGGCTCTATAACCTGTCTTTGGAAGTGGGAAAATTGTTGGGAGACATGATTCTCCATCCCCAAAAATATGGCGTAAAGATATCTTAAAAGCCAACTGCCTACTGAACTTCCAAGGCTGCTGCTAACTCGTCGGTCATTTCCAAATTGTGGAAGACATCCTGCACATCGTCGTCGTCTTCGAGGGCTTCAATGAGGGCAAGGGCTTTTCTAGCATCGTCGAGGCTGAGGGTAGTGGTATTGATGGGGATTCGTTCCAGGGTAGCGCTTTGGGGTTCGATGCCCAGGTTTTCAAGGGCTTTTTGCATATTCCCAAAATCTCCAAAATCAACGGTGACGGTTACTTCACTGCTTTCATCATCTACTTCGATATCTTCAGCACCTCCATCAATTAGTTCGAGTTCCAGTTCTTCCAAATCGCGTTCTTCTTTTTCAATCACAAAGATGCCCTTTCGTTCAAATAAGAAATCGACGGAACCAGAGGTGGAGAGACTGCCGCCTCTTTTGTTAAAGATAGCGCGGACACTTGAAACCGTCCTGTTCAAATTGTCGGTTGTACATTCCACGAACACGGCGATGCCGCCGGGGGCATAGCCTTCGTAAGTAGGTTGGTGCAGCGAAGCACTGTCCGATTCAAGGGCTTTTTTGATGGCGCGGTCCACGTTTTCTTTCGGCATATTCGCCCCTTTTGCATTCGCAACCGCCATGCGCAGGCGAGGGTTGAAATCGGGGTCGCCGCTACCGCCTTCTTTCACGGCAATCGAAATCTCTTTGATGATGCGGGAAAACACTTTCGAACGCTTGGCATCCGCCACCCCTTTTTTACGCTTTATTTTGGACCATTTACTATGACCTGACATCTTTTATAATTTGTGCGTTGGTAATCGTTGTACAAAAAAAAATCGTCGAACAATTCATCGTTAAAACGGTGCAAAAATAAAAAAAAACAGGTAGAAATTTTGATGCAGCAATAAGGAAGAAGATTTCTGGTAGGAAGATGGGAATAATATAAATGTCATCGCTTCAGTCAACTTGCCAAATTGTGCGGTACTCGGCATTAAATTTGTTATTTCCATCCATTAGCATCCCTATGCGTCTGAACGAGATTAAGGGCCCTCCCCTCGCTGATTTTATTTTCTAAAATCGCATTCCTAAACCTTAGAGCCATCAATTCAAAGAAATTGTTTAAAACCTTTCACTAAAAAAATATGAGAAATTTACTGCTACTTGTTTTTAGCATCATTTTGTCTTTCCCCCTCAAAGCCTACTCACCAACTGTCGACAGCCTGATGGCGACACTTGCTTCTCAGCGTGGCATTCAAAGAGTGGAAAGTCTGAATCAAATTTCGACGATCTTGCTAGAGGAAGATTTAAGCAAAGCCAAAGAGTATGCCGACAAGGCATATTACCTGGCAGAGAATTTAATGGATGTGGAAGGGATGTCGATGGCAAAGGACAATTACGGATTCATTTATCTAGCCAAACACGATTATTCAAATGCCATGAAGGCCTTTGTCGAGGCGCTAAAAATTCGGAACGACGTAAACGATGTTCAAGGAGTGGCCCTATCCCGGAACCACATCGGAAGGGTTTTTTATCTTCAGGAGAACTATTCTCAAGCCGAAGAAAATCTCAAAACTTCACTGGACCTTTGGAAAGATTTGGACGACCCTGCCGGGGCTGCAAAAGCGAACAAAAATCTGGGGGATGTTTATCTGGCAAAAAAGTTTTATGGAAAAGCGCAGGAATGTTACAGAAAAGCCCTCGACCAAAAACTCCAGGTAAATGAGGTAGAGGGTGCTGCTAAAATCGCCAATCACATCGGGAAAGTTTCCAGTGATTTAGGAGATTACGAAGGTGCGCTGGTTTATTTCCAGATGTCACTCGACTTGCATATTTCTGTGGAAAACCTTCCAAAAATTGCCGCCGATTACAGCAATATGACACTTACGCTTTTGCAACAGCGGGCTTTAGACGAAGCTCTGGAAAACAATGAATCTGCTTTGAAAATTCGGGAACAGCTAAAGGACACCTTTGGTTTGGCAGAAGTTTATAAAAATTATGGACTCATTTACAGCAAAAAACCAGACATTGACAAAGCGGTAAGTGCCTTGGAAAAAAGTGCTTCCTTCTTAGAAAATTTGAACCCTGACCCCAGGACGCCTCCCATTTATAAAGCGATATCCGAGACCTATGCCGCACTTAAACACTTTGACAAAGCTTATCAATACCATTTGGCTTATGCCAACACACGAGACGTCATTTTCAACCAGGAAAAAGACCGAGACTTGCTCGAACTGACCACCCAATACGAGTCGGAATTTGCCGCCAAGGAGCAAAAAAGGAAAATAGATTTGTTGGAAATTGAAAATTCCGCCAATAAAAAAATCAGCATTTTTCTCACTTCTGTGGTTGGACTGATTGCCCTGCTGTTGTTGAGTTTATTCTTCTCTTACAAACGGAAACAAAAGGACAACCAATTATTGCGAATCAAAAACGGAGAAATTCAGCAGCAAAAGGAGGAAATCAAAAACAAAAACCAGGAGTTGGAAAACAAAAACGCCAAACTGGACATGCTGAACAGCAAATTGGTGGAAGAAATCGCAGAGCGAGAATCAATTCAAAAATCGTCTTTTGCCAGAGACAGTTTCCTGGCTACTATGAGTCATGAAATGAGGACCCCCATCAACATCATCACCGGACTGACGCACTTGCTTTTGGAAGAAGAACCGCGCCCTGACCAAATTGAACACCTGAGAACCCTGCTTTTTGCTGCCAACAACCTCGTGGTATTCATCAATGATGTGCTGGATTTTTCAAAGATCGAAGCGGGCAAACTAGACCTCGAAAAACGCGATTTTTACCCCGGGAAAACTTTTTTAGAAATCCAAAAGCGCTTTGACAACCAAGCCGACGAACTCGGGACTAGCATTCATTATTCATTCGACGAAAAAATCCCCGAAAAACTATTTGGTGACCCGGCGCGCTTCAACCAAATAACCACAAATCTCATCGCCACTTCCTGCAAATACACCAACGATGGGGAAATCGATGTGGAATTGGAATTGAATGAATTGACGACCAAAAAAGCTACCCTGCTTCTCCGCATTTCAGATAACGGCGTCGGTATCGAACCAGAGAAAATCGATGAAATGTTTAAATCCTTTACCGACAGTGAAACGGAAACTTTTGAAGGCTATGCCAGCACCGACATTCCCCTGGTCATAACCAAACGTTTGATCGATTTACAAAATGGAAAAATTGAAGTAGATAGCCGTCTCGATGGAGGAACGACCTTCACCGTATATCTACCTTTTCAACTGCCTATAGATATGAAAGAGAGCGATAATGAAATAGACACGCCCTCTCGCGGTCAACTCGCTGGAACCAAAATTTTGGTCGTTGAAGATAACAAAATAAACCAACTCGTTGTGGCAAAAATGCTGCGCAAACTAGACATCGAAATCGTTACTGCCGACGATGGCTTGGAAGCCCTGAAAAAATTTGACGCAGAAAAATTCGACCTGGTTTTGATGGACATCCAAATGCCCCGTATGGACGGTTATCGATGCACCGCCGAAATGCGAAAGAACTCCGACCCGGAAAAACGGGATATTCCCATCATCGCCCTTACTGCCTCTGCCTACCTGACCCGCAAAGAAAAAGCTAAACTTTTTGGCATGAATGAACATGTAGGGAAGCCATTCGCCCCGGAAGAATTGCTGGAAAAAATTAGAAGCTGTTTGGAAGTTTATCGAAAGGTGTAATTAGTTTTACTTTTACGTTTACTAAACTTGGCA
>CAZJYF010000152.1:0-8208 GCA_964549665.1 uncultured Saprospiraceae bacterium | reverse complement strand
TCCTTATTTCGCTTTCCAATCTCTTTTCTCAAAATAAAGGCCGTCTCACACCCGAAAAACTTTGGGAACTCGGCCGGGTCGCTCTTTACGATGTCTCTCCCGACGGGCAGATGGCACTTTATGGGGTCAGCTTTTACGATGTCAAAAAAAACGAAGGGAACCTCAACCTCTACACCATTCACATCAATGGCAGTGACAAGGGAAAGCCTCAGCAACTAACTGATTTCGAAGGAAATGAATCGGATGCCCAATATCGACCGGATGGCAAAAAAATCGGATTCCTCTACCAGGGTCATCTTTGGGAAATGAATCCCGATGGGTCGGGTGCAAGGCAAGTTTCAGAAATGGAGATAAATGGTTTCAAATATTCCCCCGACGGGAAGCGCCTCCTTTTCATTCGCGAAGTGAAATACGACCCAAGCGTTCGCGACTTATATCCCGACCTTCCGAAAGCCAATGCCCGAATAATGGACGATCTGATGTACCGGCATTGGAAAAGTTGGGAAGATGGCAAATATTCCAACATTTTTGTCGTCGGGTATGAAGATGGAAAACTGATAGGGGAACCCAAAAACATCATGGGTGAAGCCTTCGACAGCCCCCTCCAACCTTTTGGCGGAATGGAGCAAATCAACTGGAGTCCGGACGGGAAAACGATTGCCTATACCTGCCAAAAGTTGAGCGGCAAAGAATACGCCCTCAGCACCAACTCAGATATCTATCTGTACGATTTGCCCAGCGGAAAAACGCGCAACCTCACCGTTGGAATGGAGGGCTACGATATGGAACCGGTCTTCTCCCCCGACGGTCACTTTATCGCCTGGAACAGCATGAAAACCCCCGGTTTCGAATCAGACCGCAACCGCATTTTTATTTATGACTTCCAAAAAGACAAGATGTGGGAAATGACGCAGGGGTTGAACCGGAACGCCGACCATCCCCATTGGGCAACAGACGGCAGCGGCATCTACTTCACCACCGGCGAACGGGGCACCTATCAAATCTACTTCGTCGACTTCAATAAGGGGGGGCGATTGCGAAAATTTACTGGGGGCAATTACAATTACTACGATTTCATCGTCTCGGATGCCGTCGTCATCGCAAGGAGGGCTTCCATGTCCGAACCGCACGAATTGTTCCGGCTTCCCGTAGATACCGGGCGCCCCAATCAAATCACTTTCACCAACAAAGAAGCCTTGAATGGCATCCAAATGGGCAAGGTTCGAAAGCGGTGGGTCGAAACCACCGACGGCAAAAAAATGCTGGTTTGGATGATTTATCCTCCCGGTTTTGACCCACAGGAAAAAACGGACAAAAAATATCCTGCCCTGTTGTACTGTCAGGGTGGTCCCCAGAGTACCGTCAGTCAGTTTTGGTCATACCGCTGGAATTTCCAACTGATGGCAGCCAACGGCTACATCATTGTCGCCCCCAACCGAAGGGGTTTGCCTTCCTTTGGGCGGGAGTGGAACGACCAAATCAGCGGTGATTGGGGTGGTCAGGCCATGCAAGACTTACTCAGCGCCATCGATGATGCCAAAACCGAACCCTACATCGATGAAAACCGCCTGGGCGCGGTGGGAGCGAGCTTCGGTGGCTATTCCGTTTATTGGCTGGCAGGTAACCACGAGAAGCGCTTCAAGGTTTTCATCGCCCATGACGGTCTGTTCAATCTGGAAAGTTGGTACGGCACGACGGAAGAACTATTTTTTGCCAACAAAGACATCGGCGGGCCGTATTGGCTCAAAAACCCACCCAAAAGTTATGCAGTCGATTCGCCACACCGGTTTGTCGGAAAGTGGGACACGCCCATCCTCGTCGTTCAAGGTGAAAAGGATTTCCGGGTTCCCGTGGGGGAGGGAATGCAGGCTTTTCAGGCTGCTCAATTGAAAGGCATTCCGAGTAAATTTCTCTATTTCCCCGACGAAGGACATTGGGTGCAATCGCCCCAAAACGCAATCCTTTGGCAGCGCGTATTTTTTGATTGGCTAGACAGGTTTTTGAAGGCGAAGACGTAGTTCGGTCGGAAGTGTGATTGAGTCCGTATCATATTTGCGTATGTAAAAGACCGTCCGATGCAACAATTTGCAAAGTCTTTAAGTTTTAGTGAATTTTAAACCAATGAGTTATAGATTTACCAAATTATAAAATTTTGCAAATCGGGTCTTTTTATTCACCCTCAATCTCATCTTATTCAGAAAAATGGAACAAAACCTTCGACTTCGACTCCTTTCTTATGTCGTAATAGCCTACATGTTGTTGGCATTTACTTGGTGGGCGGTGTTGTTATTTACAAAAAACATGGATGCTTTCTACGCCAAGCGGGATATTCAAATGATTGGAATGATGGCAAAGGGGTTGGTGAAGGACAAGGATGAGTATGAACAAACACCTGATTATCAAAACCTTGCTAGAAAATACCAGCTTCAGGAGTGGATGATTTTTGGCGAGGCGGGTGTTTTTATTGTCACCTTGATAATTGGAATTTGGCTCATCAATCGCGGCTATCGCGAAGAGATGGTCGCCGCACAGCAAAGACGGAATTTTTTGCTGTCGATAACCCATGAATTGAAATCACCCATTGCTTCTATTAGGTTAATCATGGAGACTTTTGTAAAAAGAAATTTGTCAAAGGAACAAATGGACCGATTCAGTAATAGCGCCTTGAAAGAAACCGATCGGCTGAACAAACTAGTCAACGACCTACTTCTTTCCGCCAAATTGGAAACGGCCTATCAACCCTATTTTGAAGACCTTGACTTAAATGCTTTTTTAGAAGATATCGTCGCTACCTTTTCTGCCAATTTTCCCGGTGTCCAAATTGAATTTCAAAAAAATGATTCTATTCCAGTAATTAAGGCGGACAAAGTAGGCCTAACTTCATTAACTTTGAATTTATTGGAAAATGCCGTAAAATATTCCGGCGAAAACCCCAAAATCGGACTTCGGATCGACAAAATGAACGGTTCGGTGCATTTCGAATTTCGCGATCAAGGAATTGGCATCCAAGATAAAGAAAAGAAAAAAATCTTTGAAAAATTTTACCGGGTTGGCAATGAAGACACCCGTCAGACCAAAGGAACTGGGTTGGGCTTATTCATTGTGAACCAAGTTGTTAAAGCACACAGAGGAAAAATTTGGGTGTTGGATAATGAGCCTAAAGGTACCATTTTCCGAATTGAATTGCCCTCTTTGTAGAGCGTGAGAAAGTGAGAGATGTAAAAAAGACCTCTCTCACGTCTTCTCGCACCCTCTCACCCTCTCACCCTCTCTCTCTCTCGCATCTCTCACTATATAAAAACTAAAGCCAATGAGAATATTATTTGTTGAAGATGAAGAAAGCATCAGAGGTGCCGTTAAATTGAACCTCGAAATGGAAGGATACGAAGTAATCGCTACCGGAAATGGCCGGCAAGCCATCAAATTCTTCGAGGAACAGCATTTCGATTTAATCATTTTGGACATCATGTTGCCCGAAATCAACGGCTTCCAAATTTGCGAACAAATCCGGTTGTCCAATATGGATGTGCCTATCATTTTCCTCACCGCTAAAGACGGGTCGATGGACAGGGTGACGGGTTTAAAGCGAGGGGCAGACGACTACCTCACCAAGCCCTTCAATTTGGAGGAGTTGCTTCTCAGGGTCAGCAACCTCATCAAAAGAACCAGCAAATCGCCTGAAAACCGCCCGGAAGTATATGAATTTGGACAGAACAAAATAAACTTCGCCACTTTTGAAGCCAAGGGGCAGACCGGCAAATTTTTGTTGACAAAAAAAGAAGCCATGTTACTAAAATTACTCATCGACCGGAAAAACGAGGTGGTCTCGCGTCAGCAAATTTTGCAATCTGTTTGGGGTTACGACGTTTACCCTTCCACGCGAACGATAGATAACTTTATCCTTTCTTTCCGAAAATATTTTGAGAAAGATTCCCGGAACCCGGTATTTTTTCATTCTGTAAGAGGCATTGGGTATAAATTTACAGGATAGAAGAGGATGCCAAGTCTTGGGGTAAGGTGACAAAATAGATGCTCATTCCTATTCCGACTTAGTTAAATCGAGATTGCGAACCATTTGCAAATAAGATTTCGCAAAATCCGGCAATGAACCGAACGCCAGGTTGGCGATGTTCGGATTCAAGTTGGGAAATTTCTCTTTATTCGTTTCTGCAATTTTTCGAATGGCATTTTTGATTCTTTTTTCATTGAAACTTTCCTTTTCCGGGTCATAATAGTTCGTCGTAAAACCCAGTTGTTTAAAATAATCCGCTTCCACAATTTGGAAGTACAGGTGCAAAAAATCCTTATCGGGTTTGAGCACCGCGTAATAAAACAGGCAATATCCGGCAATGTAGCCCGGAATGGCCAGCGCCACCTTTAAATGCTGGTTGTCTTTGTACCAATCCATGTTGCTCAACTCTCCGTCTATAAAACTAACTACCTTGTCGTGATTGACCGGAGAAGTAATGCCGAAGGTGGTGGTCACTTCGTACATTTCCTTGAAAAACGCCTCCTTGGGGCGCTCCAAAAGTTTCTGAAATTCTTTGCGCAAAAGGTTATTTTTCTTAGTGGTATTGTCGTCGTTATTAGAAAAATATTCGCGGTGGATCCGCTCAAGGGTTTCCATCATAAAACCTTCCGGTTTGGTCAGGTAATCCAATTTGTAGCAGAGGTTGAGCAGGAGGTAGGCAATGCCCCCCGGGTACCGGTCGGCGTTTAATTTTCCTTCATCGATTTCTTTAAAAACAGCATCGATTTCGCGAATGATAAAGTCGTATTTTATCTGCTTGATTTCATCTGAAAGTTCATTCAAATGGAAGCTATCAAGCGGTTCGAGCATTTCAAATTCATCCAAAAGCAAATCGTCCTGTTTGTCTGCGTTGGTCGCTAATTCTTTCAAGGCAAAGTACAATTTATAAGGCGAGCCGTCGAGTGTGTATGTATCAAACAGTATGCAAATGTCATTGTGCTCATCCAAGGCGTAACGGCTGTATTTTAGGTCAAAATTGTGCTCTACCAACGAGCGCATGAAACCGATATTCAAATCGTTTGCTTTGGCGACTTTGGCTTCGGCTTTAAATTTTTTTTTATTGGCAAAACCAAAGACTTTTTTTGAGCCTTGTAATATCTCAAAGTGAATTTCATTTCCTTCCCTCCAAAATTTCACGTTATCTTCTTTCTCATCCCGAAGGTATCTGAAAAAGGCATCGTAGCTTTCCAGGTAGTTCTCCCGCTCAAATTCCTCGATGGCTAAATCCCAGGCATCGTATTGCTGCGATTCTTTGAACGAATCCGTGTAACGACCGAATTTAATCGTCGGTTGCTGTTCTTCGTGGGGGTGGCCAAAAAGCCGATTAAAAAAATGCATAAATTGATTGGTTTTGGATTTTTGCCCATTCCTGACCCCAGCTGAAAACTAGCTTATGGAAATATTGGGAAGAATTATTTCCGTCCGAAATCAGCCGGGATTTCGCCCCAACGTTCCGTTTCCCACTTCATCAGTTTGTTTGGATAATGGTTTTGGTTCAACCACCATTCGGCTCGCTCGATGATTTGGAAAAGTTTCTCCGTTCGCGCATTGCGGGCTAATTTGGTTTTGCATTTTTTTCTGCGCACCCATGCCAGGGCAGTTTTGGAGTCCGAATAGATGGGGGTTTCTTTTTTCTCCTTTTTCAAGAAAGCCAACGCGTGTACAAGCGCTAAAAACTCGCCTATATTATTCGTTCCAAGGCTGAATTTTTTGTGAAAAATCTGCTGCTTAGAAGTGGTGTCAACCCCCTGATATTCCATGATGCCGGGATTGCCACTACAGGCCGCATCCACCGAAATGCTGTCCCAAACGATTTCATTTTTTGCGCTTTCGTCAAAAGCGACCGAAGCAGGTTTATCTTTTTGGTCAAAATCGTAATGCTCCCTGTAATCATCCCGAAAGGCCGCTTCCGCTTCTGCCTTGTTTTTGAAACTTTTGTACTTCGCCCCGGGATAGCCTTTTATTTGCAATTGACAATTCGTCCAGGAATTGTAAACCCCCGGATTATTGCCTTCCCAAACGACGTAATATTTTTGCTTCTTTGCCATAAAATTTTGTAGAGGCGCTATTGGCGCTCATCCAAAAAATTGATTGCCAATAAGTTAAACAATTTCTAACTTTCAGAATTCAAGTTGAAACAAATCAGGAAAACGCATTTTAGTGAAGGCAAAGGTAGGAAAAAAAGCAGCTTTAAAATTGCCTCTATTGGTTCAGGTTTGAAATATTTGACAGGTATTTAGGCATCATCTCGTTGCTAAACCGCAAGCTATCTCGCCGAGGCGATACTTAATACCTTGTCTGAAAAATAACCGCTCTAAAGATTGCAAATTGCATTACTCCGGCACTGATATCAATGAACCGAAGAATAGGGCATTGAAAAACAGACGGTTGGTACCGAACCAAAACCCTCTAAAATTGGGGTCGTCAACAAATAAAATCGCTCTTCCTTTTCCCATCTTGCTGACCAAAAGGGAGGCAGAATTTTTTATCAATTTGAGGTTGTCGGGGTGAATGAAGCCATCCAAATGGGGCTTTTCGGTGTATTGAACGACTGTGCTGAAAGGATTGGCGCTGGGTTCCAGAAAAACGCGGTGATTGCGATAGACCGGCAACGTCCGGTCATGGTATCCAAAACCGAGGGGGTGGGTGGTGTCAACATCTGTTTGGTAAATGGAACCGCCGATGCGCTTCGACCCAAGCCGGTCCCGCGCCGTGTCGAAATCGAACCTGTACTGGGCGAGCGTGTCCTTTTTGGGGGCCGCTTTGCGCAACTTTTCTTTGACCAGTTTTTGATCTATGAGCCATTTGGTGGCGGTTCGCAGGGAGATTAAGGTACCCCCTAACTTCGCCCAAGCCTGTATTTTTTTAATACTGGCAGGCGCCAAACTTTTGTAATTTCCCGAAACGAGAATCAGCGTGTTGTAGTCCGTTAATTTCAGCCGGTTAAAATCGGTGATGTCCACCTTAGTGATGGGCATGTGGACTTTGGTGTCCAACAAATGCCAAATTTCTCCTGCCTCGTAGCCCGACATGCCTTCTCCAATGAGCATGACAACCTTTGGCTTTTTCACCGTTCTAAAGCTGCGGCTACCCAGGTCATTCCCCGCTGCGACAATGCCCGTCGATATGGCATAAACCTCGATGCCTGCAAGGGCTGCGGCCTGACTCATCCATCGGTGTAATTCGTCCGGGGAAATTTTTTGGCCAACAACCGGAACGAGAATCGAACCGTAGCCGAACTCCTTTTTGCCGCCTTGCTGCTCAATGGAAAAAGGTTTGAATGCTACTTTGGCATAAATTCCTTTCTGCTGCAAAAACCAAAGTGCTTCGGGGGCATAATAATCGCTCCAATCGAACAAATACGCGTAAGTCGCCTTCGGCACCGTGCGGGGTTTGGGTTTCAAATCATCAAATTGGAGTTCGGTTCCCAAAGTGGGCAGCTTGCCCTTAATCCGTTCGTAGGGCATGTCAAAAGCCAAAGCCACCGTCCAGGCTGAAGCATCGTAAAAGACGCTGTCGTAATATTCGGAAACTGGCTCGAAGAAGGTTTCTATCATCCGGTATTGCACCTGTTCGACTGGAACCAGAAAGGCTTTGCCGGGTTCGAAAGTCTTGCCATTGCGATTCACCGTCTTCTGCAATGGATAGGTTTTGATGTGGTGTTGCAATAGCAGATTAGCAAAGGCCCGGGTGCGGCTATGATCATTGGAATCGCCAAAAAGATAGGCTTTGGTAGTTTGTTTTTTGCTTTCCGAAATAGCGGTTTGGAAAAATTCCTGCTGATAATGCAGCAACAATTCCCTGTTTTCGACGGCGGCGCGCACCGTGGCAATGCCCGTCCGCGTTTGGTTGCGAATGGTGAAGGCAAAACTCAAATCCTCCATCGTGGTCTTCTGCAAATGCCCCCTCGAACTCGCCTCCTCAAACAACAAACCCAATCCACCCTGCATGTCCGGGTAAGTAGAACCATAACCGGGGTAGAAATTGTCGAAGGCCTCTTTAGTGAAATACAAGGAGCCGATTTCATTGAGGGCAGTCTCGAAATAGCCCGCGAAAAGTCGATTCAGTTCATCGTAATTCTTCCGTGGCACCAACGGATTTTCCGAGCCATAAGGCTTCGTCGGTTCAAAAAAGTAGGTGCCGTTGGTTCCCATTTCGTGGTAATCGGTGGCTACATT
>CAZJYF010000151.1:0-8243 GCA_964549665.1 uncultured Saprospiraceae bacterium | reverse complement strand
TGCTTTTCAAAATGAAAACGGCTTGGAAATTCGTGTCCTCGATTACGGTGGCATAATCGTTTCTTTGAAAGTGCCTGACAAAGAAGGACATTTCGCGGATGTCGTATTGGGGTTTGATTCACTTCCAGATTATTTGAACGAACACCCCTATTTCGGAGCCATTGTTGGCCGGTATGCCAATCGAATAGCCAAAGGGCAGTTTTCAATTGATGGGAAAACCTATCATCTGGCTACCAACGACGGTCCGAATCATCTGCACGGTGGAACCGTTGGCTTCGACAAAATCCTTTGGCAAGCAAAACCTTTTCAGGAAAAAGCGAGCAGTGGTATTCGTTTTTCCTGCACGAGTCCGGACGGTGAAGAAGGCTATCCCGGCAATTTGTCTTGCCAGATGACCTACACCTTGACCAATGACAATGAATTGATAATTGACTACCGTGCGACCACTGACAAAACCACTCCCCTTAATTTGACCAACCATTCTTACTTCAATCTCTCAGGAGAAGGCAGGGGAAATATTCTTTCACACGAACTCTTTATCAACGCAGATAAATTCACCCCGGTAGACTTCCATTCGATTCCAACTGGTGTGCTGCAAAGTGTTCACCACACCCCTTTGAGTTTTACCAAACCTAGGGTCATTGGCGAACGCATCCATTCCGAAGATGAGCAGTTGAAATGGGGCAAAGGCTATGACCATAATTTTGTGCTGAATAAAAAGCAGGTTGGTGAGCTAAGCCTTGCAGCTACCGTTTACGAAGCCAAGTCCGGAAGGTTTATGAAGGTTTTTACGACAGAACCCGGCATCCAACTTTACACCGCCAATCATTTGGACGGAAGGCTGAAAGGCAAAAGCGGAATAGCGTATCAAAAACACAGCGCTTTTTGCCTCGAAACACAACATTTCCCCGATTCACCGAATCAGCCTTCCTTCCCTTCATCCCTTCTACGACCCGGAGAAGCCTTTTGTTCAAGAACGGTTTATCAGTTTTTGGCGCGCTGACAATACTTAAGTGAGGTGTCATGTCCCAAGGCTTTGGTCAGAAATAATGAGCAAGCCGGAAATATGCTTGATAGGAAATAAAAGGCTCCAAACTTTGGACCTCGGAGAGGGTTACCTTCCTTGCCTAAAATTTATCGGCGGCTTCCGAAAGAGTTAATTTTTCGATAATTGGAAAAGTAGGAAAAGTCTTTTTTGACCTTCCCCAATCCATTGTTAAAAATGCAATTTTGTATCTTTATCCTTGCCAACCCTTAATAACAGGTTCAAGATGACATGGACGGTAAATTCAAAAGATGGATTTCTTAAGGAATTAAAGCGGGTAATTGAGGCTAATCTTGAAAACCCTGACTTTTCAATTTCCGAACTCTGCAAAGAGATAGGTGTAAGCCGTTCTCAACTTCACAGGCGGGTAAAATCCTATACTTCTCTGTCTACCTCGCTTTTTATTCGACGGATAAGAATGCTGAAAGCGAAAGAATTACTTCAAAGTACAGATTTAAACATCTCCGAAATAGCCTACAAAACCGGCAATACAAGCCCGCAGAATTTCAGCAAATACTTTATTGAAGAATTTGGGATCAGCCCAAGTGTTTTTAGAAAACAGGTCCACCGTGGAAATGAAAACAAAGCAGAAAAATTGGAAGCCACGTCCAAACCAATTAGCATTGAAACAAAGGAATGGAAATCTGAAGCCGAAATAGCGATTCTTCCAGAAAATCAAAGCAAATCCAAGCTTAATGGGTGGCTTCTCCTATTTATCCTAATCTTAATTACGGGAATTTTTTTGATTGGAAATGTCATCGTTAAAAAAATGGAGGGGAAAGAAAAACCTATCCCTGTCGAGTCGCAATCCATAGCCATTATTCCCTTTCAAAATTTGAGTTCAGCCGAAAATAATTTCTTCTGCGAAGGGGTTGTTGAAGATATTTTAACCCATTTGACTTATTTTAAAAATCTAAGAGTCATCTCGAGAACCTCTTCCGCAAAATATAAAAATACAAAAAAAGACATCCGACAAATTTCCTCCGAACTTAACGTAGCCTATCTTTTGGAAGGCAGCGTTCGGCAATACGGCCATAAGGTTAGAATTACGGCACAGCTCATCCGCGCAGCGGACGACAACCACATCTGGGCCAGAAACTACGACCGGGATATCCAAAATGTGATGGAAATACAAAGCGAGGTGGCAAAAGAAATAGCCAAATCATTGAACCAAAACATCAGCCCCGAAATAGCCCGAAAAATTGACCGGATTCACACCCGGAATATCGATGCTTATAATGCGCTTTTACATGGAAAATACCTTATGCGAACCCGCACTTTCAAAGGATTAAAAGAAAGTATAAAACAATTTGATCACGCACTGAGCTTAGATCCGGGATTTTCAGAAGCTTTCGCAGGCAAGGCTTCTGCCTGCAATTTGTTGGTCAATCTCCGCTATATTACCGAAAGGAAGCACCAATACCTCCAAATGGCAGAAGAGAATGTGCTGTTTGCCATCAAAGAGGATAGCAATAATGCTCAGGCTTATGCTATTCGCGGAAATATCTTTAGAGATCAATTCAAGCCCAGTGAAGCGATTAGCTCCTATCGAATTGCGCTTGCCATGAACCCTAATGACGCACTTACCAATTATTGGTTCAGCCTGGCCCTCCGATCTACGGGACAACTAGACGAAGCAATGCTATATCACCAAAAAGCCTGCGAATTAGACCCTCTGCATCCACTTCTGCAAGCCGGGTACATTTATACGAGTATTATTGCCGGAAAATTTGAACTGGCAGAGGAGCTACTCCGAAGGGGAGAACCCCTTTTTAATAATTCTTTTCTATATCACTATGTAAAGGGCTCCTTTTATATGTACCGGGAAGAATTCAAAAAGGCCATTCCTCATTTTGACCAATCCATAGCCCTAAATGAGCAGTTTAAATCCTCCAAATTGGGAAGGATTTATTGTTTTGGCAGATTGGGATATCGTGCGCAGGTGATGTCGTACATCGCATCGCTGGATCTATCGAACGCGGATGAAATGCTGTTGGCCGGATTGGCTTATGCTGGATTAAGGGAAAAAGACCAAGCCATAAAATATATAAAAAAGGCCGCGGAATTAGGGGTGATTGCAGGAGACATGGTGGTAGATAAAAAGTTCGAAAACCTTCGGGACGATCCTGCCTATGCTTCAATTTTAAGGGATTATGGTTTCGATGATTTTACAGATAACTAATAAGTTGCACAGCAATTATGTATTTTAATAGTTCGAATATGGTTTTCTGAAAATAATTTTAAACTTTTCAATTGCGCTGCTCTTTAGAGCGATGACCGCGTTGGAGTAGTGCCTGGACTTTAGTCGTTAATCCTTCTTGATTCTTCGTCCGAAAATGTTTGGCTAAAGCCTAAACCTCCTCTTTATTTTCACCGTCCTAAAGGACACCGCAATTGAAAGGGCAGGGCAATTGGAAAGGCAGTACGACCAATTTTTATGGAATAAGACCTGCATCTTGTTTTTTCAAATAATAAAATTTTTAAACCCATAATTGCTGTAAGCGGCAGGCATCCATTACTTTTTTGACCCACCCGATAACTTTCTTTTTTTTAGCCGGATTATTTGGGGCTTTTCGAAACCCACCTGCCAGCCTGAAACAATATACTAATCCGTTGAAACAATTTACTAAGTCTGCAACAATACACTAAGCATTTGAAACAATAGTCAAAGTACTACAAATCAACTGTTTGCATCTTTACATTGCCTTTTTTGAATTGAAAAATTCCGATTGCTTCGTTCTTTAAATTAATTCAAGGAATAGGCTGAACCTTTCTTTTGAAATAACTTAGGAGTTCAAGCCGTAGATAATTTTCAATTCCAAAAAACCAAAATAATTACAAGGAGCAACTGCGTTCAATTTGAGCAAAGAATTCAGAATCCTGTTCTCCCGTCTTCTTTTGGACCACTGGATGATAGTGTCGGTTTTGCTACCATTTTTCCTGCAAAGAGCAGCGGTGTCAATTGCAGAACCTCTTGGGCACAAAGGATTTTCTAAGCCTGCGATAAGCATTTTAGACGGTATCCGCCTCGAATTAATTCTGCCTTGTGAAAGATAGCAGCGGCAGTTCCAAGCCCGGAAAAGCCTAGCATGCTTATTCCGGGACGTAGGATCGCCCAGGAGGAGGCTTAAATGATGGAATTACCAAAAGCAGAAACTGCTCTTTTTCTTTCGGAAAGGTTTAAGTGGCATTCGGAAAGTCAAACCACCCATTCGGAAAGCACAGCTAGTTTTTGAATTTGTTCGAAGCTATTTTTAAACTCCAAAGAAAGACTTCGTTTGGGGCAACTCATAAATGGAGATGATTTAACCTGACTTCGACAAAAGCGAATTTTGAAAAAAGGCAGCCTTAGTAAAAATAAACAATTCATAAAGGAAATTCTAAATACCCTGTATTCCCCAACAAAAAAAGGAATTAGAGATAATTCCAGAAAGAAACACTTTTTTTCAATTTCGAAAACAAAATAAAAACCAGATGTTATTCAACTCTTTGACCTTCATTGTCTTCTTTTCGATAGTGCTGGCTTTGCACTATTCCCCCTTGTCCTGGCGGACCAAAAAGATCAACCTGCTCTTTGCTAGTTATATTTTTTACGCCGCATGGAACCCCCCATTCGTCATCATCCTTTGGCTCTCCACTGTGGTGGACTGGTTCGTTGCCAAAAAAATGCACAAAACGGAAAATAAAAGCAATCGCCGGTGGTTGTTGGCAATAAGTCTAATCGTCAATTTAGGGCTATTGGGATTTTTTAAATACGGACGCTTCCTCTTGGAAAACTTCGTGGCCCTGATGCAAATGATGGGGATAAATTATGCCCCGGCTGCACCGGATATTATTTTGCCCGTAGGTATTTCATTTTACACCTTCCAGACGATGGCGTACAGTTTGGACGTTTATCTGCGACGTGGTAAACCGGCCGATTCTTTCTTAAACTTCGCCTTGTTCGTCACCTTTTTTCCACAATTGGTGGCCGGACCTATTGTTCGCCCGACGGAATTGATACCCCAGTTCAAAATACCGAGAGTAGCGACGCAAAAGCAATTAATCTGGGGATTGGGCTTGATGACGCTGGGGCTTTTTCAAAAAATGGTCATCGCTGATACTTTTCTCGCCCCAGTGGCTGAAGCTGTTTTCGGCAACTTTGCTCCCGTTCATATTTGGGATGCCTGGCTGGGGGTATTGGCCTTTTCCGGGCAAATTTTCTGCGACTTTGCGGGTTATTCCACCACCGCCATTGGGGCAGCTTTATGCCTCGGATTTGCCCTCCCAGAAAACTTCAACTTTCCCTACGCCGCTATTGGCTTTTCCGACTTCTGGAAAAGGTGGCACATCTCTCTCTCCAGTTGGTTGAAGGATTACCTATACATTCCTCTAGGTGGCAATCGAGTAGGGAAGGTTAGAACCTACGTCAACCTGATGATCACTATGTTGCTTGGCGGGCTTTGGCATGGCGCCAGTTGGACCTTTGCCATTTGGGGCACGCTGCATGGGCTGTTTCTTGTTGCAGAACGATTTCTACGAAAAATATTTCATGGCCAAGCATGGCTGCAAAATAAATCGACAAAGATCGGACTTGGGCTGTTCACTTTTTATTTGGTCAATATAGCTTGGGTGTTTTTCCGAGCGCCCACCTTCGAAAAGGCTGGGTTGCTTTTGGCTTCCATGCACGGCTTTGTGCCTGACGGCATGAAAATTTTGACGACCATTTCCATTCTTTCCGTCGTACTAATTATTTCAGCCATGTTGCTGATCCATTGGCTCATGCGAAATACCACACTGGAGACGGTGGTTTCCAGGTTTTCGTGGGGGCAGATTGGATTGGGATGGGCAACGATATTATTTTTATTAATCATAAATCAAGGAGGAGGCAATGCATTCATTTACTTTCAATTCTGAGACGAATCAACACGAACGGACAGTGCCCCAACAGCCCTGGAACCGGGTCGCGCTTTTATTGCTTATCCTGGTGCTGACCGCTGTGGGTGCCTGGGAATGGCATTGGCGAAGCCAGGGTTACGTGCCGGATTACGACAACACCGAAAACATGTGGGCGGAATACCGGGCAAAAACAGAAAAAGCGGATGCAGAATATACCGTCATTCTCGGTTCTTCCAGGGCGCTGTTCGATATCGATTTGGCAACCTGGCGATCCATTAAAGGAGATAACAAAGTCATTCAATTGGCCCAAGAAGGGGCTAGCCCATTGCCTATCTTGAAAGATTTGGTAGAAAATACAGATTTTGCCGGCACACTCGTAGTATCCGTAGCCCCCGGTCTTTTTTATAACAAAGGACCCTTTGGAGGTTTCACAAGTGAATGGGCGAACAGTCTGCTTCGCCATTATCGCCATTGGTCGCCGGCCCAAAGAATGGAACACGGAACGGCTATGATGGTCGAGCCATTCTTGGCTTTTGTCGATCAGGGAGATCTGACTTTGGGTAAACTGGTCCAAAATCTTCCCATTCCCAACCGCCCGGATGCCCTTTTTGGTTTTGAAGATGTCCCGCTTTTTAGCGTTCCGAAATTTGCCAACTACAGCCGGGAAAGGGAAGCTAAAATGACCAAAAAAACGGTAAGGGATTCGGCTTTCCATTGGCAGATCCGCAACGTCTGGGCGGGATTTAATTCTTTTATTGCCCCAAGGATAACTGTTGCTGCTTTTAAAGAAGGAGTCCGAAAAAGTATGGCAGGAGACTACCGCGAGCTGACCCCAATGGAAATCTGGCGACCTTCGGAACGCGACTCTTTTTACCTGCAAATAAACGATTTGGTGCGGGCTTTCAAGGATAGGGGAGGGCAGTTGATTTTTATCCGACCCCCTTCTGCAGGGGAGTTTCGCATTTCAGAAAACCACTATTTGCCGCGGGAAAAATATTGGGACCGCTTGCTCCGAGAGACTATGTGTCCGGGTGTCCATTTTGAAGATTACGAATCTCTTCAAGGATTTGACCTTCCAGAGTGGTCGCACCTTCGGGCAGACCAAACGCCTGCATTTACAGAGGCTTTGGCGGCATTGGTTTATGAAAAATTAAAACCAATGGCAGAATTAGAATAGAAAAGGGCATCGGTGTTATTTTTTATTTAACCTAAACCAGGGAGGAGGCAATGCATTCATTTACTTTCAATTCTGAGACGAATCAACACGAACGGACAGTGCCCCAACAGCCCTGGAACCGGGTCGCGCTTTTATTGCTTATCCTGGTGCTGACCGCTGTGGGTGCCTGGGAATGGCATTGGCGAAGCCAGGGCTACGTGCCGGATTACGACAACACCGAAAACATGTGGGCCGAATACCGGGCAAAAGTAGAAAATGCCGATGAAGAATATACCGTCATTATCGGTTCTTCCAGGGCGCTGTTCGATATCGATTTGGCTACCTGGCGTTCCATCAAAGGCGATGACAAAGTAATTCAATTGGCGCAGGCAGGGGCCAGCCCCTTGCCCATCTTGAAAGATTTGGTAGAAAATACGGATTTTGCCGGCACCCTGGTGGTATCGGTAGCAGCCGATATTTTTTTTTCAAAAGGTCCTTTCGGAGGATTCACCGATAAAGTACCTATCAAGCTCGTTGACCATTTTCACAAATGGTCGCCTGCCCAAAGGATGGAACACGGCACTGCTTTGGTCGTCGAGCCATTTCTGGCTTTTGTAGATCAAAGAGCATTGACCTTGCGGTTGCTGGTAAAAAATCTTCCTATTTCCAACCGCCCGGATGCCAAGTTTGGTGCTGGGGAAATCCCTTATTTTAGCGTGCCCAAGTTCGCCAACTTCAGCCGGGAGCGGGAAGCTAAAATGACCGAAAAAACCGTAAAAGATACGGCTTTCCATTGGCGGATTCGCAATGTCTGGGCGGGTTTTAATGCTTTTACTTCGCCGAGAATAACGGTATCTGCTTATGACGAAGAAATCCGTAATAGTATGGCTGGGGACTATCGCGCACGCACTCCCGAGGAGATTTGGCGATCGACCGAACGCGACTCTTTTTACCTGCAAATAAATGATTTGGTGCAGACTTTCAAGAAACGGGGAGGACAGTTGATTTTTATCCGGCCACCCACCTTAGAAGGATATCGCGCTTTCGACAATCATTATTACCCACGAGAAAAATATTGGGACCGCTTGCTCCGAGAGACTATGTGTCCGGGTGTTCATTTTGAAGATTACGAATCTCTTCAAGGATTTGACCTTCCAGAGTGGT
>CAZJYF010000150.1:4189-8262 GCA_964549665.1 uncultured Saprospiraceae bacterium | reverse complement strand
AAATCTGAAAGATTTCGCAAATTGTTGTGTCGGAAGGTCTTTTGAGACAGCCTCAATAGTTCGTGTCAGTTTGAAAAACTTAACCAGCAGGCAGACGCTACGCGAGCGGATATGTACCCTTGGGAATGTGATATACAGCAAAATTTATTAAGGGGATGGGAGAAGTCACTGGCAGTTTTCTTCCACTATCAATTCAATGCGGTGTTGAGCAGCTTTTACCTTTTTCTCCATTTTGTTGAAGAACCAGTTGCGGTTTTTGGCAGAATGGGCACTGATGGAATTGGATTTTTGAATAATATTTTCCAACCATTCTTCGGTGAAATCACACAATCTCTCGTCGGTAGTCTGAAAAAAATTGGGATTGCAAAAAGTGGTGATGAGCATTTTTCCTACCTCCGACCGAATCAGGAATGTATTGTTCGTGTACACCATTTCATTGTGATATAAATGAAAAACAGCACCCTGGGGGACGACCATTTCATTGGCAACACATTTTTTCCCTGCCTCTGCCATTTTGCGCATGTGACGGACCAGTTCCAGCACTTTTTCACACAGTACAAGGGCATCTCTGGGATTAGCGAATTGTTCCACCGTGGCAACGTATTCGATTTGATTCAGGGTGTTGTCTAAAATGTTCAGGCTCCACAGTTCCGTGGTGGGCACCTGGTTGTACAGGCCATTTATTTTCCTGCTGATTTCTACGACATCGGGGGGTACGAGATCAAAAGTAAACGGGCGATTATGCAAAAACGGGAAATCCCAGGTGGTCAATCCCCAAACGTACAATTTGAAGCAAATCAATTCGGGAAAATACGTGTAGTGAAAAATGGGAATTTCCTGCGAAGCATAGTAAAAACTCGAGCCGGGAGCCTTCCTCACTTCCTGCAGTTGATTGTAAAGCCAGTTAATGAAATCGTAGAAATTTTTGGGTTTTCTTTTGAAAACGTTGAAGGAAAGACAAACCGTATCGGAGGTTTCAAATGTCAGGGTATCCAATGAAATATGGTAGGTCGTTGCCAGCAGATGCATTTCGTCGGGCGTCAGAAATGTTTCTCCCCGAAGGCGGCGATACACGGCATCCTTGCCCACCGACAGGAGGGACGCCAATTCTTCCACCGCTTCTGATTTATTCTTGAATTTTTCCAGAACTCTGTCAAGAAAGCGATTTTGGAAAGTGGTTCTCATGTGTTGAAGGTACAATAAAAAAAATCTATCCCGAACCAGGCACTTTCCCTGAATCAGCAAAGTGATATTTGGGGTTGCGGTATTTTCGTTTCAAAATCCAGTTTACCAAATCTGGAGAAATGGATTTCAAGGTGTAAAGCAAATTTCCGATGGGAGACAATACCTCTTTGAAACGGCGCTTTTCCAATATTCGAATAATCCGGTTGGCCACTTTTTCAACAGGCATTACAGAGACTCCGGATACGGCTTTTAAGAGTACGTAGGTTCCTGCTTGGTTCAGCATCTTTTTTCTAGGATCATTTAGAGTAAAACCGACATAAACGATTCCCACATGGACCCCTGTGTCAGCAAGTTCCACCCGCAATGATTCGGCCAATGCCGTTAAAGCCATTTTGGAAGCACAATAGGGGGCTGCACATGGGAAACCCTGCAAGCCCGCCAGACTGGAAATAAACACCAAACTCCCCTGCGATTTTTTCAGGTAGGGCAAACACGCCTGTGCCATATATACTGATCCCAGATAGTTTACTGCCATGATTTTCTTGGGAACGGTATCATTGAATTCTTCCAGTTTCGAGCGCGCACACGTGATGCCGGCATTGTTCACGAGGATATCTATTTTCCCAAAATGGGCAAGGGTTTTCTCTACCATTTTTCGACATTCGCTAGCGTTAGAAACATCTCCCTGCACGGCTATGACTTCCATGCCGTCCTTCCTCAAATCCGCCAAGGAATGATGCAGGGTGTCAGGGTTTCTTCCATTCAAAACTATTTTGGCACCTTTCTCTGCCAACGTTCTGGCCAAAGCATTGCCAATGCCTTGGCTGGACCCGGTGATGAGGGCAATTTTTCCATCGAAAAGATTCATACAATTTTTAATTTTTGAGAAGAATGTACCTGAAATCCCAAAGTGTTTCTTTCCACTTTTTGAACAAACAAATCATCGCCATGCCCATCGCGAAAGGTAGAACTTCCATGCTCGGTGGATAACCTTGACCTGGATTAGAAAAGAAAGGCAAAAGGTGAAAATGACCGGGTAAAAAGTTGGCTTGAATTAAGATACCATGAAACCAGTGGACAAAATTCAACAATAATTATTCATTTTGAACCAGTCAAATGCCTCCCGTGCAGCCACCTCTATTGGAGTTTGGGGCATGTCCAATTCCCTGACCGCTTTTTCAGAGGAAAAAAACTGAAAGTCGCAGGAAATTTTGGCCATCGGAAAGCTGAGCAAAGGTCTCTTGCCACGAATGGAGGCAACAAATGATCCTGCCCTACCAGCCAATTTTATCAACGGGGCAGGCATTTCCAATTTGGGGGGTGGCAAAACTAGGGCTTTTGCAATTCGGGAAAAAGCTACCCGATAGGTTAGGTTTTCATGACCTGTTATGTAGCACTCGCCGATTTTGCCTCGTTCCAGTGCATTGGCAATTGCTGTTGCCACGTCTTTCACAAAAACAAAATTCTTGCCTCCTGGTGGGCATAAGCACAGGCCGCCGCGGTGCATTTCCAAAATTAATCGACCGCCTAGGGGTTTGGAATCAAAGGGGCCCAGCATGAAAGTGGGGTTGATGACCGTGGCCGGAAGCCTGTTTTTTTTCACAGCTTCAAGTAATTCTTGCTGGGCTTTATACTTCGAGTCAATGTAATCCATTCCGTATTTATTTCCCACGAAAGGGGTGCTCTCATCGCCTGGCTTTGATTTCGAACCGAACCCAAAAGCGGATGCCGAACTGATGAATACTAATTTCGATATTGTTGCTTTTGAGCAAACCTGGATTAGGTGCCGAGTACCTTCCAAATTGACATCCATTATTTTACGTGACCTGGTCGGCCAACACTGAGTGCAGGCAGCGGCATGAATGACCCCTTCCATTCCCTTCATGGCTTTTTCCAAGGAATCAGGATTCAAAATACAGCCGTAGCAAAATTCCACCGGCAGACCTTCGAGTGATTTTGAGGGGCTGTCCGGGAGAACGAAAGCACGAACCTGGTAATTTCTTCTAACCAGTTCTCTCACGAGGTTGCTACCGAGAAGGCCGTCTGCCCCGGTCACGAGGATGTGTTTCATCATTGTGGTAGTATTTGGTGAAAAAATCAATTTGGAAGCAAAACTAGGCAGGCATGGTTCGGCAGGATAGTACAAATCCGACAGGGGAATTTTTGAATATCAAAACAAAAAATGGATTGAATACTGCAAAAATTCCATTGGCTGGAGTTGGATGTGTAGGAATCAAGTCATATTCAATAAAAAAGAATGTTTCAAAATGAAATATTCTTCCCTTGCCCCGCTGCATGAGCTGCAATTTGGCGATAACTATTTACCAAATAACCTGCAGCCATGAAAAACCAGATAGCAACAATCCACCCTCCTCTTTTAGGAAAACATGAATCATTGACTGAAAGAGCAAAAAAAGTCATTCATCAAAGAAACGGGGAAATTAACATACGTCAACTTTCCATGTGTCTGCTCGTCAGCACAAGGACCTTGCAGCGATGGTTCAAACTAAAAGAAGGAATTTCTCCCAAGCGCTATTCGCGGAAAGTAAGAATCAAAGGGGCTTTAGCAAGGAAAAGGCAAAACCCCGGCATGACCTGGACGAAGGTCTGTTACCGTTCGGGTTATTTCGATCAAATGCATTTTATCAAGGAGTTCAAAGAGTTCCTGGGAACCACGCCTACCAAATATTCATTCTGATTGCCCAACCTGCTGAGAACCAAATCCATTGCGGTTTGGTGGCAGAAGTAAGCGAAATAAAGCTTTCGATTTATTTGCAAAATACCCACTTACAATATGGAAATAGGAAAAAATTCACCTAAAAGAAGTAGTCACACCTTTAACCATAAATTCATTTTACTATGAAAAAAATATTCACTTTTTTAGCTTT
>CAZJYF010000150.1:0-4089 GCA_964549665.1 uncultured Saprospiraceae bacterium | reverse complement strand
AGCGGACTGGACAATCTCACATCCATTGGGGGATTCCTCTATGTCAGGTACAATGGTGCCCTGACAAGTTTAAGCGCACTGGCCAATGTCACTTCCGTCGGAGGAGACCTTCTTTCTGTATGTGACAATGCCGCCCTGACAAGTTTAAGCGGGCTGGACAATGTCACTTACATCGGGGGAGACCTCGTTGTTTGGCACAATGATGCCCTGACAAGTTTAAGCGGCTTGGACAATATCACTTCCATCGGAGGAAACCTAGGGGTTTATGGCAATTCTGCCCTGACAAGTTTAAGCGGACTGGGCAAGGTCACGTCCATCGGGGGAGACCTAGTTGTGGCGTTCAATGCTTCCCTGCCAAGTCTAAACGGACTGGACAATGTTGCTTCCATCAGGGGATGCCTCGTTGTTGGGTACAATGCTTCACTGATAAGTTCAACTGCATTGGGCAATATTGATTATTCGACCATCACTAATCTTATCCTTCAAAATTCAGCCAATCTATCCATTTGTGATGCGAAAAGTATTTGTGACTATCTCGACAATGGCGGGTCAGCTACCATTTCCGGAAATGCAAAAGGCTGCAATAGTGTGCCGGAAGTACAAGCAGCCTGCACGATTGCCTATCGTTAGCGTGTATGTGTAAAAGGAGGATATAGAAGAGTATCCCCATCCCACGGCCAGTAGGTTTGAGATAACAGGCGGGAGATATGACCAAGCGATACCGACTAGAAAGAGTAACAACTCTAACTGGACGTATCGTACCAGCATGGGAAATAGAAGCGAACAATTGCATCATCCTGGCAAACCATCAGAATGGGAGATATTTCATCACCATACAACACGGGCCCTCAAATCGTGGTAAAACGGATATTAAAAGAGTAATAATCGCCCCGCTGACCTTCAATAAATAGTAACCTTGAATTCATTCTCAATTTTTCCACCCAAAATTTATCTCTTATGAAAGCCAATTTTAATTCAAAAGCAGCCATCAAGCTGGCCCAACTGCTTCTCATTTGTAGTATTCTGATGGTGAGCCAACAAAGCCATGCTCAATTTTACAACGGTCCAATGGAAAATGCCCGAAGCTTGGGCAAAAACAACTTTGAAGCTGCTGCAGGCTTCCATCACTACCGATTTAGTATGGATGACTTTTCGGGTAAATTATCCAACAATTTCGCTTTCCGCCTGGGATATGGCGTAGGGGAGCAAGCTGACCTGAAATTCCGTTTTGAAAGAATTGTCCCTGGGGAAGGTTTAAGTGGATTGAATTATATTTCCCTTACTCCAAAAGTTAGCCTTCCTAAAGGCAATCTAGCTTTATCCTTGCCTTTCGGTCTTTTGTTTGGGGAAGGCGAATCCGTTTTTATCCTCAGTCCGACCTTGATGTACACGGGCAGGGTAAATCAAAACTTCGATATTTCTCTGTCAAGCACCGCTAACATTCCTACAGAAAATACTAATGTCCGCGTGGATTTCAATCTTGGTTTCGGTATTAGCAAGGACGTGGACAAATGGGCGGTTCGACCGGAGTTAGGTATCCATTTTAACCCAGGTCTAAATGGATTTATCTGGCATCTCGGGCTGGGAGGTACAGTCAATATCGGAAGGATGAAAGAAGCGGGACAATAAAAATTAGAAGCGTTATAGTTCATCCATCCGGTAAGTTTTGGAGTTAGTTCCACCATGGGCTACCTACTTCAAACAACTATCCAGCCTATTATTGCAACTTAGTCTGAGTAGGTGAACAAACCCAATTTTAACTGTCCTTTGAAACAATCCCCGTTTTTTCTCCAAAATAATGAACGAATTTCTGCATTTCCACTGCCAGTTCTTTGTTTTGGGTAGCTTTGAAATAGGTGTCGCCCATTGCGCGGAGGGTTTGAAAAAAGAAGCGGTCCATTTCTCCGATTTGCATTTCGGAAGTCCAAAGGTCTATTTTCAGGGTGTCTTTGGATGCTTTGTCAAAAAGGGACAGAAGCATAGCTTTGCATTCCTGCGGTTTTGGTTTGGACGCGTGGTCGTCCGATTCCCATTCCATTTTTACAGGAAGATTATCGGCATTCAGTCCGACTTTGATTTTAATCAGGGAGGATTTTGTTACTTTATTTTTCATTTTCAATTTTTGTCTTTGCAATCAAGTGCTCCCGGCACTTCAAGTGTTGGAAGCATTAATTCATTTGGGTTTTATAAGATTTGCGAGGTTCTTATTTGCCAATTCCTGAAGCAAAGAAGAAGGGTAGAGATGGTATCCGGGTTCCAACTCCTGCGCCGCATTCACCATGGCTTTTGCAACCGCATCTGCCTCTATAGGGCGGTATTTGGTGAGTAAACCGCCGGTTACTCTATCCAGAATATTTCCAAATTTCCCTGCCAATTCTTCACCCCAACGGTTTTCATTCCGGGTTCCCAACAACAAGGACGGACGGAAAATGTGGGTACTCCAAAAGGGCAATTTTCGCACCGCCAATTCCAATTTTCCTTTTACGCGGTTGTAAAAAAAGAGGGAATCAGGGTCAGCCCCCACAGCCGTGACCAAAAGAAATTGGTTGACGCCATTTGCAACAGCACATTCTGCGATTTGGAAAGGATAGGTATAATCCACTTCGTAAAAGGCTTCGCGACTTCCCGCTTTCCGCATGGTGGTTCCCAAACAGCAAAAAAGATCATCCCCGAAAAGGAGGTCTCCATAATTTTTTTTGTTATCAAAATCAAATAGATGCTGTTCCAGTTTGGGATGCTCCATCTCAAGGGGTCTGCGGTTGAAGGTGATCACCTTATTATATGCGGCATCCAATAATAGGAATTGAAGCAGGTGCCCTCCCACGAGGCCGGTTGCACCAAAAAGTAAAGCGGTTTTATAGTCTTTGCTAATTTTCATAGATGAAATTGAGGGGGACAAAAGTAATCATTCGGAGTGGATTATTATTCCCTTTCAGATAGACGGCTTTTTGCCCGTTGTGGTAAAAAGTAAAATATTCATCGAAAAAAAGTTGACCACCGGTTCTCAATTGCCTACCTTCCGTTTGTTTTCAAAGAAACCTAAATTTGTTAATCTAACCTCTAAAATCGCAACTCATCATGGGATTATTTGACTTTATTCGCGGTGAATTTATCGAAGTAATAGATTGGGTGGAAAAGGACCAGGGCATCGTCCTTTGGAAATTTCCCGACAAAGACGCCAACATAAAATATGGCGCGCAACTTACGGTCCGGGAATCCCAAACGGCCCTTTTTCTCGACGAAGGCCGTTTCGCCGATGTCTTTGAACCCGGCCGCTTCGAATTGACTACTCAAAATATGCCGGTGCTGACGACCATTCGCAATTGGGACAAAGGCTTCCAAAGTCCTTTCAAATGCGACGTCTATTTCATCAGCACCCGCACCTTCACCGGTTTGAAATGGGGGACCCCAAATCCCGTCATCTTGCGCGACCCACAGTTCAAGCAAGTGAGGGTGAAAGCTTTCGGAACCTATTTTATCCGCGTCAGCGATCCGGAGAAATTTTTCACCCAATTTGCAGGCACTAATTCCGTTTTGCGGGTTTCACAAATTGAGGACAGCCTGCGGGACATCGTATCTCCCAAATTTGCAGAGGCCTTAGCCGAAGCAGGGGTTTCCGTGTTGGACATGGTTTCCAATTACACCGAATTAGGCGATCAAATCGCTCCCATTTTACAAAAAGACCTCGACCCCTTTGGACTCGAACTCACCAAATTTCAAATCACGAGCACCTCCCTGCCGAAAGAAGTGGAAGAATTTTACGACAAAATGACGAGCATGAACATGGTGGGCGACATGGGAAAGTTCTCCCAATTTCAACAGGCACAGGCTATTGAAAAAGCTGCCGAAAATCCAGGCGGCGGGGCAGGGGAAGGCATCGGCATGGGCATGGGCTTTGGCATGGCGCAAATGATGATGCAAAATCAACAAAAACAAGAGGCAACTTCTAAGCCGGAATCCAAAGAAGATATTTTGGCTACATTGAAAGAATTGGGCGGTTTGAAAGAGGCTGGAGTTCTTACGGAAGAGGAATTTGAGGCAAAGAAAAAGGAGTTGTTGGCAAGGTTATAAAAGGTCATTGGTCATTGA
>CAZJYF010000149.1:0-8277 GCA_964549665.1 uncultured Saprospiraceae bacterium | reverse complement strand
ATTCCAGCATTAAATCATTATCTCCATTACCCATTAAATTCGTTGTAGTACCATAAAAATATGGCAAATCGGTTTTCTTCTTTTTCTATTCAAAAATCTGGTGATTGAAAAAAGTAGCCGATAAATGGCAAAAAGGTACATTTGCTTTAAAAGATTAATTTTTTAAAAAACAAAACAATTTTCGAAATGGAATACCAAAACTTACTGATTCAAGTTGATAAAAATGTTCTCGTTTTGACCATCAACAGGGAAAAAGCGCTGAATGCGTTGAACGGTCAAACGATGCTCGAATTGCAGCATTTTTTCAGTGAAGACGCACACAAGCGGAAGGGTCTCCGTGGGGTCATCCTCACGGGGGCAGGTCAAAAGTCCTTCGTCGCGGGGGCTGATATCAAAGAATTTCTGGCGATGGACGCCAAAAAAGGGGCGGTCATGTCGAAGCGGGGGCAGGATATATTTTCGCTCATTGAAAATTTCTCGGCTCCCGTCATTGCTGCGGTCAACGGC
Source organism: uncultured Saprospiraceae bacterium (assembly GCA_964549665.1). Lineage (GTDB taxonomy): Bacteria > Bacteroidota > Bacteroidia > Chitinophagales > Saprospiraceae > CAZJYF01. The sequence goes on along the minus strand of CAZJYF010000149.1, from coordinate 7,770 downwards.
TTTGCTTTGGGGGGTGGTTGTGAGTTGGCGATGGCCTGCCATTTGCGGGTGGCGAGTGAAAAAGCGTTGTTTGGGCAGCCGGAAGTGAATTTGGGAATCATCCCCGGCTACGGGGGAACGCAGCGCATGATTCAATACATCGGGAAAGGGAAAGCCCTTGAATTATTGATGACGGGCGAAATGATCAATGCCGCAGAAGCCCATCGCCTGGGTTTGGTGAACCACGTCGTTCCTCCCGGCGAGGAGGTGACGAAAGCAAAGGAAATTTTGGCGAAGATTGCAAAAAAAGGGCCGGTGGCTATTCAAAAAGTAATTGAAGCTGTCAACGCTTATTTCAAGTACGACGCAGATGGCTTTGCCACGGAAGTGAGCGCTTTTGGCGATACCTGTGGAACAGCGGATTTTGTCGAAGGCGCAACGGCCTTCATTGAAAAACGAAGAGCGAATTTTAAGGGGTGTTGACAAGGAGGTGCGATGGTATGGTGGTATGACGGTATGACGGTATGAAAATCAGATAGCTGAACTTTCACAACATCGAACCGTACACCGTACACCGTACACCGTACACCTCTACACCTCTACACCTGCCGACACCTTGGTTGAATACAGTTGCGAATAGTAGGCATCGGCCATGCGGTCGGAGTCAAAAAAGGAGCGCACTTCGCGCATGCTGTTTTTGACGATTACGAGCCAGGCTTTGGGGCGATTGTAGTAAAGGGGCAGGATTGTCGATTCCAGGGTGGTCAACAAATGAATCCGGTCGAGAGCGTCCTGTTTTTCAATCGAAAATTTCAAATCTACGGTCGGAAGGACGAAGGCATTATGTCCGTTTTTGGCAAATTCGGGAATCCAGCCATCTTGGGTTGATAAATTGACTGCGCCGTTCATCGCAGCCGTCATGCCACTTGTGCCGGAGGCTTCCATGGGCACTCTTGGATTGTTCAACCAGATGTCGGAGCCTTGTTTTAAAGATTTGGAAAGCGCCAGTTCGTAGCCCGTCAGGACGGCCAGATTGGGGTATTTTTTGCTTAAATTCACCAAATTATTGAAGGTGGCGATGGCGCCATAATCCGCCGGGTAGGGCTTGCCTGCCCAAATGATTTGGATGGGTCGTTTTGAGTTGTTGACCAAATTAAAGAACCGGGCCAAGTCGCGGGTGATTAGGTCTGCGCGTTTGTATTCCGCAAAACGCCGTGCCCAAACGAGGGTTAGTACATCCGGGTCAAACAACTTCCCTGTTTGATCAGCCACGATGTAAAAAAGGTGGCGTTTCATTTCTTTTTTTCGACTGACGAGCGCTTCGTCATCGCCGGATGCCAGGGCTTCGTCCAAAAGCGGGTCATGCCAATATTCGTGGTTTTGGGAATTGGTGATGTGGGTAATCGGGCAGATGTCTTCCTGGCCGTTCCATATTTTTCTGGCGACCTTGCCGTGGATTTTTGATACGCCATTTGCCATTTTTGACAATCGCAATGCCGCCAAAGTTTGATTGAATACCTTGCCTTCCATGCCCGTCATCTGTCGAACCTCCGCAAGCGGTAGTTCGCCGAAGAAACTCATCCGGTCTAACAGGTCGATGTCGTGCTTTTCGTTGCCCGCTTCTACCGGCGTGTGGGTGGTGAATACAAATCGCCTTTTTACCTCCTCCACGTCCCCTGCCTTTTGGTAAAGGTGGAAAGCTGCCGGAAGCCCATGGGCTTCGTTCAGGTGGTACACATCCGCTTCGAAATCAATCAAATCGAGGAGTTTTGCCCCCCCCTTTCCGAGGAGGATATATTGTGCGATTTTTCCTTCCAAATTGTTGGTGTATAAATGATGGCAAATGGATTGTGCGAGGTGGTCATTTTCCGGCAAATCGGAGGATAGCAGGAAAACCGGGGCGGTGCCAAAAATTTCGGGTGCGAGATACCATGCTTTGACTTTTACCGGATGATGGTTTACTTCAATTTCAAAAACAATCCCCGTATCTTCCAGAAAATTGTATTGTCTTTCCTGGAAAAGGACGTCCATCTCATTAGTTCCTTTCCGGACTTGATCATAATATCCGTATTTCCAAAGGATTCCAATGCCGAGCATATTTTGCCGCAAGGCATAGGCACTGCGCATATGGGAACCAGCCAAATAGCCAAGCCCACCTGAATAGATTTTCAAGGCTTGGTCAATGCCAAATTCCATGCTGAAGTAAGCTATTCTTTGCTGGTATTGTGGAGCGATAGCATAGGGATGCTTGTACTTGTAGTGTTCGTTGGTTGTCATGTTTTTTAAATAGTTCTTGTTAAAACAGGGAGGGTATTAAGAAGGCATATATTGCCCGGTTTTGCGTTCGAAGGAGGAACACATATACCCTAAATCAAAAAGAGTTCCAAATATGCCTCCGGTTGAATAATTCAACGGGAATCAACTGATTTTGAGAACTTGAATTTCCGTGTCAGAAGTTCGCCACCATTTTGGTGATCAATGCCTTGATAACCCTTTTGGTATTTGCATTAGTGTAATTTAACTCGTCGGGTTTAACTTGGTTGGTGTCGATTTGAAGGATCCTCCGTGCCACCTTGCAGGGAATTTTTTTTGGGTGAACGTTGGATTTTTTGGGAAAAAACAATAACGGAATACGTTCAAAAATGATTTCCTAATCCAAAGAAGGGCAAAAGGTAAGAAATTAAATTTAAAATAAAAGAGGGTTCAGGGTAATAAAATGGATACAAGGGATGCGTGCCGATTATCATGGCAATGGATGATTCGAAGGGGGCGTTCATGCCGGGTAAGCTGGAAATATAAAATAACAAATCTCGACTTCTCAACCTTCGACAATTAGGGAATGATTGATGGCACCTACTCACCAAGGCATCCAGAGGTTGGGCTTATTCAATAGGTGTTTCCTTTTCTTTTTTTGCCAGGTGCAATACTTCTGGGAGACCGGTATCGTATAATAAATAGAAAAAGTAAATCAGGAAGATGATTTTCAGCATTTGTTCAATAGTTTTTGTAAAAAAAATAAGAGCATCAAGGGGGATAATTCTCAATTTGAAGGGAGGAGAAATGCCATCATTTCAGCGAGTCTTCAAGGAGTAAAGAGCGTGATAAGTGGCTGTAATTCGCAATAGAGGGAAAGTTAAAATCAAAAGGGGAGGCGAGACTGAAGGGCGTCATTTATTAAAACCCTAAACGCATATATTGTGCCAAAGTCGGCGAGATCCGGGCTTGGGCAACAGGTTTGAGAAAGTTGCAAAAGTCATCGTGCAAGTTCAATCGGGCAGCTTGCCGAACCATTTTTGCACCACCCTTTCAGCCGGTTTACGGTCGGGAGAAAAAGTGGCATTTTTTGATTCCTCAGGGGATAGTTGGGAGGGATATTTCCACCAAAGAATGCCCCTGCACCAGCTTTGATTTTCAATGCTTTTGAAAACGATTTCATAACATCTTTTCTGGTGTTCGCCGTTGTATTCTTCGCTTCGGTTTCCAGCGTGGGGTTCCACCCAGGGAGCTATCTTGCTCCTGAAGCCTATCTCGGTGAAAACCAGTGGTTTGTGAAAACGGCCGCTTATTTTTTTAATTTTGGAAACCACCTTTTTGAAGCCTTCTTCCAGCTCCTTATCGGAGGCGTCTTTAGCCTTGCTGAGGGGGTAGTAGCAGTCGAGTCCGATGAAGTCGAGTTCATCCCAAAAACGGATTTGCTCAAACTCCTCCCCCCAGTTGGCGGCATAGGTGAGTTTGCCGCTGTACAAGCCCCTTGTTTTTCGGATAATTTCCCGCCATTCGGCTTCGTGCAGATTACTTGTTTTGACCAACTCGACTCCGATGCAGAGCATGTCAATTTCGTGAATCTCTGCCAGCAGGGCATAGTGCAAAATCCACCGCTGGTAGTTTTTGAAAAACGATTGCCAATCTGCTTCATTTTGCATGGAAATATCGCCTGTCCAACTGCCTCTCCCCACCCAGATTTGGGGTTTCAACAACACTGACATGCCGATTTTTTTTGCCATTGCCGCCGAATGAATGACGCTTTCGTCATTCTCCGAACCGGGGCTTTTCGGAATAGACAGGAAAGATGGTTTTTGGGGGTCTCTGATGAAAGAATACGGTACGATGGCTACCGAATTCGCCCCCAAATCATGTAGGTGATTCAATGTGTTGGTGGCCATTTCGGAGATGTATCCATTGTAAACAGAATAGCCCTCGTGGGCAAAGTTGAAGCCTTTCAAATAGGGGATGTTGACCATTTTCCGCTCCAATCGCACCTTTGTGGCGCGGTCGGATAAGTAGCTTTTCCAAGCCTTTTCCAATTTTCCGAGTTCTCCTTTGGCCGGTATCCAGCTAGCGTAGTTTTTCAAAAATATTTCCTTCCCGAACTCGTGGATTAGGAACTCCACAAAGGAGGCCGAAAGACATCCCAACAGCAACATAGAACCTTTTTCCTGCCAATCATTATCGAGAATTTCAGGCAAGGGGACGAGGTTGCCCGAGCGAAATAATTTCATCGCCCAATAATCGTAACCCTTTATTTGCCAATGTTTCGTGAAGTAGATTGCCAAGCCTCGTTCGAGGGCTATGGTCTTCGGTTTTCCCAGCTTTTGGCGGATGAGAAGTTCATTTTCTTTGCCGATAAAATTATTGCGGTAGGTTTCGTTTAGCACCGTATATACTTCATGTTTTTGAAAGTCTAGGTGGGCTTGGGAGGTGTTTTGCAACATCAAACCTTTTTCTTCCGCTGAGCCAAAAAGGTGGTAATTTATCTTTTGAAAGGGGGTGCAATTGTCGGTGAAATCCTTGATTTTTTCGACTGCCTCCTCGCAGTTTTGAGTAAAGTCGCCCAACTCTGCAGCCTGCATTTTTGTGTGGGCTATAAACAAGAAGTGGGTTGTTTCTTTTAGCGTATCCGTTGTTTGCCTGAAGTCGTAATGCCTATTCCGGCTAAATTCCCAGGTGTCATTATCGAAAAGTCCCAACAACATCCGGTTGTTGTTTTGATACAATTCATATCCCCAGGAAGACCACAAAAAGGAGTAGCCTTTTCCCTTGGATGGGTCCGACAACAAATCCAGAATGGCTCCATCATTCAGTCCCGTGAACAGTGTCATGGGCAGTGACGGATGCAAAGGGTAGGGGTAAAAGGGCAGCGCCATTACCGTCGATGGTTCCGTGTATTTTTTGCCATCGAAAATGATTGCTTTGGCATCCAATTGGAAGGGCAGTTGGCTGGAAATCCTCGCGATTACCAGGTTCGATTGGGGCGTGCCGATTAGCAGCAAGGGGTATTCCTGTAACTCTTGTTCCGTAACGGATTCATCTGTTTTGATAGTAACCTGCACCCAACGAGAATTATTTTGCATCCCTTCGGCAACCTCCCGGTAACGGGCAAGTATTTTGGCGTTTTGGCCACCATAAACGATTAGCAACTTTCGCATCTTCCGGAAAGTCTGAAACAGTTGCCTTTTGGAAGGAGGGGTATTTACAAAAATGGAGGCGGGGGTAGGATTGGTTTGCCCTTGCATATTGCAGTGAACCCCATTCAGGCATATCAAAAACAAAAACAACAGTTGGAATGAGTTCTTCATCGGCGATATCAGATTTGTCGTTGAGGTATTATTTTTTTACAAAAATGAACAAAGTTTTTTAAAAAGACTGTCAATCATTTATCCAAGGTGGAAATTCTTCGACATGCTGCGGAAATTACAATGCTAATTCGGGCGGAAAAGGGCCCGCACTGCCTGAAATTATTTTTCAAAACAAGGTCAGCCTTTTTCCATACCTTGCCCTATCGAAGTGGAAAAGGTTTGGCCAACCAATTCAACTTTTCTATTTTTCGGACGATTATTTTTCTCACAAAAAAACTTCTTCAAATGAGTCTTAAAATCCAACACACCGTCCTTGAACGGTTTTTAAAATACGTTGCCATAGATACACAATCTGACCCGGATTCCGACACTTATCCTTCTTCTGAAAAGCAAAAAAAATTGGGAAAGATTCTTGTCGGGGAGCTTATAGAGATGGGCATTTTGGATGCGCAGATGGATGAACATGCCTACGTTTATGCGAGCGTTCCTTCTAATTCGGAGAAAGATGTGCCGGTCATTTGCTTTTGTTCGCACATGGATACTTCACCGGATTGCAGTGGAAAGGATGTGAAGGCGATTATTCATAAAAATTACGATGGTTCGGAAATCGTACTGCCCGATGATCCCACCCAAATTTTAAAACCCGGCGACCATCCCGGTTTGAAAGAGCAAATTGGAAACGACATCATCACCGCAGGCGGAACGACCCTCCTCGGGGCGGATAACAAAGCAGGGCTTGCCGAAATTATGGATGCTGCCCATTATTTGATGAGCCACCCGGAGGTGAAACACGGCACCATTAAAATATTATTCACCCCCGATGAAGAAATTGGGCGGGGCGTCGATAAGGTGGATATGAAAAAATTGGGCGCCGATTTTGGTTATACGGTGGATGGCGAGAAATTGGGATCATTGGAGGACGAAACCTTTTCGGCGGATGCCGTGACCATCACCGTTCATGGGGTCAGCACGCATCCCGGTTTTGCAAAAGGGAAATTGGAAAGCGCCATCAAAATTGCTTCGGAAATCGTGGCTAGTTTGCCAAAAGACCGACTCTCGCCCGAAACTACCGAAAAAAAGGAGGGCTTTATTCACCCCGTCAGCATGAGTGGCATCGTGGAAAAAGCCAGCATACAGTTCATCATCCGCGACTTTAGGGATGAAGCCCTATTGGAGCACGAGGCGGTTTTGAGGAATTGCATGGATAGGGTTTTGGAATATTATCCTGGCTCAAGTGCCGAATTTGAGGTGACGGAACAATACCGCAATATGAAGAAGGTGTTGGATCAACATCCGCAAGTTGCTTCCAATGCCGTGGAAGCGATTCGGCGGGCAGGGGTTACGCCTGTTCAATCGAGTATCCGGGGTGGTACGGATGGTTCGAGACTTTCATATATGGGGCTGCCCTGTCCAAATATCTTTGCGGGGGAACACGCCTTCCATTCCAAGCACGAATGGGTTTCCATTCAGGATATGGAAAAGGCGGTAGAAACCATTATCCACTTGTGCAGGATTTGGGAAGAAAAGGCGTGAGTCGCTTTTTCCAATCTTTTCAATATTTTTAACAATTCATTTCCTGTTTTAACACCTTTTTAGTAGCCCTCCTTGGGGTTCCTTCGTCTGATTGGGACTATAGGTCGATGGTTGAAATTGAACCATAAGAACCGAATAATTCCAACATTCAAAACGATACTGACCATGCACCAAAGACAAAATTTCCTTTCATTTTCCCTTTTTGCAATTTTCCTTCTTTCTATATCAGCCTGTACTTCTCCTATGAAAATGGTGGAATCGGGCAGGTACGATTCTGCCATCGACCTGTCCGTTCGGAAAATTTCCGGCAAAAAGAAGAAGGAACCCAAATTTGTCAGAGCGCTTGAATTGGCTTTCGATAAGGCGAACAAAGCCGATATGCTGCAGGCGGAAGCCTTGAAAAAGGAAGGGCGTTCCGAAAATTGGGAAAAAATTCACGCCATCTACCGGCATATTCAAACCAGGCAGGAAAAGGTGGAACCCCTGTTGCCCTTGTACGATAAGGATGGCGTAAATGCCAATTTTCGCTTTGTGAAAATTGACGATTTGGAGCAGGAATCGAAACAACGGACGGCCGAATACCTTTATTCCCACGCCCAACAGTTGTTGGCGGATGCAGAAAAAGGCGATAAAATGGCGGCGCGAGAGGCATACGGAGAACTGCAAAAAATAGAGCGGTATT
>CAZJYF010000148.1:0-8290 GCA_964549665.1 uncultured Saprospiraceae bacterium | reverse complement strand
CAATCCTTTTAAAACAAAGCCCAAATTGCTTTTTTTAAAAAGGGTTTTAAAGAGCTTCTACATCATTTAGCCGACAAAATCCAGCTTCCATTTTTTAATGGAATCTTATATCGCTACCTTTGTTGGTTATTCGCTGTTAGCACCAAATTTTAGCCTTTGATTATTTCAAATTCAAAGACCTATTCACCAATCATTTAAACCAATTTTCTGCTAAAATCCAACTAATATGAGAGTACTATTAACTACCATGATAAGCATTTTGACCCTTAGCTTTCTGACGGCTCAGATTGCCGGGAATTTTTGGAAAGACGTATCAAAAGACCAGATTTGGCTTCCCGAAAAATCGGAACAAGATGCGCTTCCTTTGAAATATCGCAGCTTATCGCTGGATTTGAACGCGTTAAAAAATTACCTCGTCGCTGCGCCGATGGAAAATTCCGCTGCTGCCAAAGCGAAGCCGCTGACCGTGAAATTACCCTTGCCCGACGGCACAACAGAGGCTTTTGCGGTGGTCGAATCGCCCGTGATGGCGCCAAAATTGGCTGCCCGCTATCCGATGATAAAATCCTTTCTTGGCTGGGGCCTCAAACACCCTGACCACACGCTTCGCTTTGATTTCGGTTTGCAGGGGTTCAACGCCATCATCCATACCGGCGAAAATTCAATATTGATCACGCCATACGCAACCAATCAACAGCGTTACTACAATTCCTATTTTGCCAAAGATTTGGATATGGAAGGGCTTGACCTGCCACGCGGCAATGATTTATTGTATGACCCCGCCGAAGCCAGAAAAATACCTGAAACCGGACAAAACCCCGGCGGAGAGCTTTTGAAATCGAATAAGGTCGAGCTTCGCACCTACGATTTTGCATTAGCCACTACTGGAGAATATTCTCAAAACCACGGTGGCACAACGCCTTCCGTTTTATCTACGCTCAATACGGTTACGAATGTGATCAATTCCGTCCTTGAAAGAGATGCGGCTATCCGTTTGGTTTTAATAGACAATATAGAATTAATCATCTTTCTCGATTCCAATACGGACCCTTTTGTAAATGCCAATATGGGGGGAGCTCTTTTGAGTCAAAACCAAGCGGTTTTGAACAATGTTATCGGCTTTAGCAATTATGGCTGGGGGCATTTGCTTACCGGTGGATGTGTAGATGTAGGTGGCGTAGTGGGTGGGGCTATTTGCGGAGCGGGGAAAGGACGGGGAGTAACCTGTCATTCCTCCAACAATGTAGAGGCAATTACCTTGCGGATCGGCGCGCACGAAATGGCGCATCAGATTACCGGCGGACATACCTTTAGTAGTTGCCCCGGCAGCGAAGGACAATTGAACCTCTCTACTGCTTTTGAACCCGGCAGCGGCAGCACGCTTTTATCTTATGCTGGCATATGTGGCGACCAAAATATCGTAACCAATTCCAACCCCTATTATCACGGAGGGAATATCGGTCGGTTTTTCCAATTCACCCGAATGGGAAATGGAAACACTTGCGCTACAGTAGAAATCACGGATAATAATGAGCCGGTATTGGAACTACCCTACATAGACGGTTTCTATGTTCCCATCAGTACGCCATTTGCCTTGACCGCTTTGGGTTCAGATGAAGATGCTGCGGATGTTTTGACCTACAATTGGGAGGAAATAAACACCGGAACTGCACCATTGGGGATGCCTTTTCTCGAAGCCCCGCTTTTCAGAAGTTGGCCGCCCACTACTTCTCCTACGCGATTACTTCCACGGCTCCCGATTTTGTTAAATAACGGTTCTGAGGTGGTTGAAATATTACCCGATTACAGCCGGAATGTAACCTTTCGTTGCACGCTGAGGGATAATTATCCCGGTGCGGGTGGGGTTGTGTTCAAAGATGTTTCTTTCGAAGCTACCGCATCGGCCGGTCCTTTTTTGGTGACCCATCCGAATGTAGATACTATCATTTGGGAAGCCGGAAGTTTTGAGGAGGTGACTTGGGATGTGGCAAATACGAACAACAACAAAGTAAATTGTCAATTTGTCAACATAAAATTGTCTGTTGACGGAGGCGTAAACTTTCCCATGACCTTACTTTCCCATACCCCAAACGATGGTTCGGAAATGGTACAAGTCCCAAATGTCGAATCTGCTGCAGTCCGTGTGAAGGTAGAAGCAGCCAATAATATTTTCTTCGACATTTCCAACAAGAATTTTACCGTTACGCCTCCAACTTCTCCCGGTTTCACGCTCAACATTTCTAATCAATACCAACAAATCTGCGTGCCGGGTGCAGCACAGGTAGAATTGATGACAGACACTTTGCTTGGTTTCGACAGCCTAGTGACCTTCGATATTTTGGAAGGCTTGCCAGACAATGTGGTAATAGCCTTCAGCGTCAATCCTGTAACGGCAGGAGGGGCTAGTACACTGAGCCTCGACATGAACAACGTGACGGAAGACGGGGTGTTTGAGGTGGTTCTCAGAGCTGTCGCACCTGGGGCGGATACAGTTTTGCAGACCTTGATTTTCAGCATTGTCAACAATGATTTTTCAGCCCTGCAGTTACTCCAACCGGCGAATGGCGTTTCGGACATCGGCTTCCTGACGGACTTTAGTTGGACAGACCTTCCCAATGCCGATTTTTACGATTTTGAATTGGCAACCGACCCTACTTTTGATGCCCAATTCATCCTCGATTCGGCTAGTGGTTTGACGGAGGGAAATTATACGCCGGTTGTCAGTTTGGCGGAAAACGAACTTTATTTCTGGCGCGTTCGCCCTTCCAACGAATGCGGTACGGCAGCATTCTCCGCCCCTTTTGCCTTCCACACCTTTACCGTTGCTTGTTCGCCTTTTTCAAGCAGCGACGTACCGGTTACCATTCCCGCTGCAGGTACGCCGACGGTTACTTCGGAACTGACCGTCCTCGACAATGGTATCATCAATGATTTGAATGTGACCAAAGTAAAAGGATTTCACGATGCGGTACCAGACTTGGAAATCCGGTTGGTAAGCCCCGAAGGCACAAAAGTCGTTTTGATGACCGCCCAATGTGGAAATACCTCCATTTTTGATGTGGGTTTTGACGACGAGGCCCCTTTTGAAATTCAATGTCCTCCCATTGGCGGCACTTCCGTCATACCTGCCGAACCCCTTTCTGCATTCATTGGAGAATCCACTTTTGGCATTTGGACGCTTGAAGTGGAAGTGTTGGATGACATTGGTGCAGGGGGCGCTTTGGAGGCATGGGGCGTGGAATTTTGCGCAAGCATCACCCCCAATAATCCTTTTTTGGTGACCAACGATTCTCTCTTTGTCCCACCCAATGAGTCGAGGGGAATATCTCCAAATATGCTCGAAGTAACGGACGACGACAACAGTGCCGGTGAGCTGACGTTCACCGTCGTTACAGGCACTTCCGAAGGGACGCTCCTATTAAATGATAGTGCTATTGACGTCGGAGGCACCTTCCTCCAAAGCGACATTGACAACGGAAGTCTGCGATACCAAAATAACAATCCCGATGCCCTTACTGATTTCTTCACCTTTACCGTTGAAGATGGGACTGGGGGTTGGTTGGGCACGCCCCAATTCAACATCAAAATAATGGAAGGTGCGCCCGTTGCCACCTTTGAAATTGATACCGAGAATGACATCAAGCTATATCCGAACCCTGCTGGGGACTTTCTAAACATTGCCATCAAAAAACAAATCCAAGGGAGCCTGACTATTGCAATCATCGATATTCATGGACACCATTTGAGTGAACGGGATTTCGATAACGCGCGGGGTGACGTGAAATTTAGCACCTCCAATTTCGCAAGTGGTGTTTATTTCCTGCGCTTTCAGACGGCTAACGGTGTTTTTAGCCGGAAATTTATTGTGCAGAAGTAAGTGGTCAGAATCGCGGATTTGAAGGATTTAAGGATTCCGCAGATTAGACCTTAATTTGAAAGATGGAAGGCATTTTCAAAATGCCTTCCATCTGGGACTTCCGTACATTTTTTTTTAGAATAAACGCTATCCTGGAAAAGTAAAATCTGCGGCAACTTGTCAGAATCGCGGATTTGAAGGATTTAAGGATTGCACAGATTAGGGAAAAGTGAAATCAGCGTAATCCTTAATTCAGCGGCCATCCGCGATACAGACAACTTTCAAACCTAAAATTACCTGAAATGAAACTCTTGTTTACTATTCTGACCATCCTATTCTCTTTTCCTTTACTGAACGGACAGAACGACCCAATTTTTTGGAAAGACTTCGAGGAAAGCAAAATCTGGCTGTCTGAAAAATCGGAAATAGATGTCCTTCCGCAAAAATATCGAAGCCTGTCTTTGGATTTGGAAGCGCTTATCAATTATTTGGCACAAGCCCCGATGGAGGGTTCTTCGAAAGCAAAGTTTCACCCTTTTCTACTGAGTTTGCCTTTGCCAGACGGTACTTTGGAAACCTTTGAAGTGGTCGAATCGCCCGTCATGGCGCCTGGTTTAGCAGCCCGTTTTCCGATGATAAAATCCTATCTGGGCAGGGGCACGAAAAATCGCGACCACACGGTTCGATTCGATTATGGAGTTCAGGGATTCAATGCTGTAATTCAGGGCGAACAAGCTATTTTAATTACGCCCTATGCCACAAATCAGACGCAATATTACATTTCTTACAATTTAAAAGATTTTAGCTTTGAAAATTTCGATTTGCCGCCTGTGCTTCGCGGCTTCGATGCTTCGGTTTACAATCCCGACAAGGAAAGAGAAATTAATGAATTTACAGCCGATGAGCAGGATTTTAGGGACGGAGGCCCTAAATCTGAATTCGTCAATCTTCGCATCTACGACTTTGCCCTCGCAGCTACTGGTGAATATTCTCAAAATCACGGCGGCACAACGGAGTCTGTTTTATCCTCCCTGGTTTTGGCGACAGATGTACTAAATTCTGTATTGGAAAGAGATGCGGCCATCCGTGTCGTTTTGGTCGAGCACAATGACCTGATTATTTTCCTGAATCCCGATACGGATTTTTATGTCAATGCCAATAATGGGGGAGCCCTTTTGGGGCAGAACCCGGGCGTCCTCGACCAAGTCATCGGCGCGAATAACTACGGTTGGGGGCATGTGTTCACGGCATCCTGCAATGATGTGGGAGGGGTGGTAGGTGGTGCCATTTGTTCGCCATCGAAAGGCGCAGGAGTGACCTGCCATTTTAGCAATAACGTGGCGGTCATCACGATGCAGATTGGTGCGCACGAAATGGCGCATCAGCTTACCGGAGGGCACACCTTCAGCAGTTGCCCCGGTTCGGAAGGGCAATTGAATCTGTCGACCGCATTTGAACCGGGCAGTGGTTCCACCCTCTTGTCCTATTCGGGTTCCTGTGGCGACCAAAACATTGCTTTCAATTCCGACCCCTATTACAACGGTGGAAATATTGGGCAGTTTTTTCAATTCACCAGGCAGGGCACGGGGGGCACTTGCACAACAATTGAGGTGACAGAAAACCACGAACCGGAATTGGTGATTCCCTATCAAAATGGTTTTTACGTGCCCAAAAGCACCCCTTTTGAATTGAATGCCACCGCCACCGATGAAGATGGAGACGAACTCACCTATAATTGGGAACAGATAAATACAGGCACCGCTCCCTTGGGGATGCCGTTCCTCGAATCGCCACTTTTTAGAAGTTGGCCGCCAACCACTTCTTCCAACCGGGTGTTGCCGCGACTCCCGGTATTGCTGAACAATGGTTTTGAAGTGGTAGAAATTTTGCCCGATTATTCGCGGAATATAACTTTTCGATGCACCGTTCGGGATAATTATCCAGGGGCAGGGGGCGTCCTGTTTAAAGATGTATCCTTTGAATCTACGGAAACGGCAGGTCCCTTCCGCGTCACGCATCCAAATGCCGATACGGTAGTTTGGCAAGCTGGGAATTTTATGGAAGTGACTTGGGATGTGGCAAATACGACGAATGAATTGGTTGATTGTCAATCGGTAACGATTAAATTATCGACCGACGGCGGTTTAAATTATCCGTTTACCTTGGTTGCCAATACGCCAAATGACGGTACCGAATTTGTTCCGGTTCCGAATACCGAATCGGCTTCGGCAAGGGTGCGGGTGGAAGCGGCGCAGAATATCTTTTTTGATATTTCCAATAAAAACTTTTCCGTTATTCCTGCCTCCGAACCCGGTTACACCTTTGGCATTCCCACCCAATATCAACTCATTTGCGCGCCAAATTCAGCTCAGGCGACATTGACCACCGGTTCTATTTTGAATTTTGACAAGCCCATCACGTTTGACATTGTTGAAGGCTTGCCGGGCAACGTCAGTGCAGATTTTAGCGCCAACCCCGTGTCGCCGGGAGAATCGAGTACCCTTAGTCTCGACTTAAGTTCGGTTTCAGAAGACATGCTGATTGAACTGCAGGTGCGCGCAGTTGCTGAAGGTGCAGATACTTCGATTCGGACCTTGATTTTTGACGTTGTTAATAGTGACTTTTCGGCGCTCAAACTACTGGAACCGGCTGATGGAACCTCCGACGTCGGGTTCCTATTGGATTTTAATTGGACAGGCCTCCCAAATGCGGATTTTTACGATTTTGAATTGGCGACCAACCCGTCTTTTGATGACCAATTTATAGTGGAACGGAAAAACGCCACCACCGAAACGAGTTTTTCGCCAAGTGAATCTTTTGAAAGAAACACCCTCTATTTCTGGCGTGTCCGCCCCAGCAATTCTTCCTGCAGCGGCGAATTTTCGGCACCTTTTGCCTTTCATACTTTTACCGTGCAATGTTCTGCTTTTAATAGTTCGGATGTTCCAATTACCATTCCCGCCCTTGGCACACCAACCTTGCAATCCGAATTGACCATCGTCGAAAATGGAACTATTGACGATGTTAATGTGACGAAAATCAGGGGCTTTCACGATGCCGTTCCCGACCTGGAAATTAGATTGGTAAGTCCCGAAGGCACTTCTGTCGTATTGATGAGCAAAGCCTGTGGAAACACCTCTTTATTCAACCTCGGTTTCGACGACGATGCGCCCTTTGAAATCCAATGTCCTCCGATTGGTGGTACGGTCTTCCTTCCGAAAGAACCCCTTTCTGCCTTTGGCGGAGAATCCATTTTGGGGGTTTGGAAGTTGGTAGTAGAAATTTTGGATGAAATCGGTGCCGGTGGAAGCCTCGACCAATGGGGGGTCGAATTTTGCGCTAGTTTTAGCCCCAATGACCCATTCCTGCTTGTGAATGAAACCCTGATAGTGCCGCCCGGCGATAAAAGGGATATTCGCTCAACGAGCCTACTTGCAGATGACGTGGATAATACCCCCGGCGAATTGGTCTATACCATCGCGATGCCTACCCAATTTGGAACGGTTTACAAAGAAAATACCCCATTGACTGCAGGTTCGCATTTCACCCAACAGAATATCAATTCCGGTATCATTCGCTATGAAAATGAAGACCCTGACGCGACGGAAGACTTTTTCAGCTTCACCGTTGAAGACGGCACCGGGGGTTGGTTTGGAACGCCCGGCTACAACATTAGCATTCACGACGACGCGCCGGTTGCCACTACGGAAATAGACGTGGACAATGACATCCTGTTGTACCCAAATCCCGCAGGCAATTCGCTGACCATTTCTCTGAAAAAGCCTTTCGACGGGGAGGTCGCTATTTCTGTTTTTGACCTTAACGGACGACTTCTAAGCAGACGGGAAGTGGGGTTGGCGCAAGCAGATTTGAAATTGAAAACCGAAGGACTTGCCAATGGTGTTTATTTTCTAAGTTTCCAAACGGAGGGGTCTGTTTTTACAAAGAAATTTGTAATTCAAAAATAAAAACACCGTCACAGTCCTTCTTTTCTATAAGGTGAAACATTGAAACGCAAATGAAAAATGCAACCCATAAACTGCCTTCCGATTTAATTTCTGACATAAAATCCAGGCTAAAAACACTTAGCGGACAGATTAATGGCATTGTAAAAATGCTCGACGAAGGGAAAGATCCCGAGCAAATAAACATTCAATTCAAATCGATTGACAAAGGAGTACAAAAAGCGCATTATTTGTTATTGGATGAGGTGTATAGAAAAGCTCTTGCCATCGGAATTGTCAAAGCGGTTGACTCTTGTCCCGGAAATTGTGGGCATGAAGACAAAATTGAATACCTGAAAAACCAGTTTCCCAGTTTCGAATTAGACGAAATGACCGAAAAATTAAAAGAAATTCAGACCATTGAAAAAAGATTAAAAGAGTACAGCGAAAAAAAATCTTAGCAAAACTTGCCTGCCCCCTCCCTTCTTAA
>CAZJYF010000147.1:0-8290 GCA_964549665.1 uncultured Saprospiraceae bacterium | reverse complement strand
TTTGATGCTCGTCTCCGCCATGATGACCTCCATTGCCATCACCAAAGAAAAAGAATTGGGCACGATGGAGGTTTTGCTCGTTTCGCCCCTGAAACCTGCCTTGATTGTCGTTGGGAAGGTCGTGCCTTATATCGTCCTGGCGTTAATAAATACGGGCATTATACTGGGGCTCGCAACCTATGTTTTCGGAATGCCGATACGCGGTAGTTTAGCGCTTCTGGTGGCAGAGTGTTTACTTTTTGTTCTCACATCGCTGGCACTTGGCATCTTGATATCCACCAAAACGGAAAGCCAACAGGTGGCATTGTTATTATCCCTCATGGGACTTATGCTTCCTACTATCCTGCTGTCGGGATTTATCTTTCCCGTGGAAAACATGCCCAAGCTGCTTCAATATCTCAGCAATATTATTCCCGCAAGGTGGTTCATCATTATCCTGAAAAACATCATGCTGAAAGGAATTGGAATAGCTTTCGTCTGGAAAGAAACCCTGATTTTGACAGCAATGACCCTCTTTTTTATTGGGGTGAGTGTGAAAAACTTTAAAATCAGATTAGAATAAAGGAACAACTCATGCGCACCATTTTTTTCATTCTTCAAAAAGAATTCAGGCAAATATTCCGGCATCGCACGATGTTGCCGATATTATTTTTTATGCCCTTCCTGCAATTGGTCATTCTTTCAAATGCAGCAGATTACGAAATAAAAAATATCTCTTTACTGGTAGTAGATCTCGACCACTCTTCTTTTTCCAGGAAACTAATCGGGAAGTTTCAAGCTTCTGACCACTTCAATGTAGTGGGAATTTCGGCTTCCCAAAAAACAGCCTATCGAGCCCTGGAAAAAGATGATGCCGATCTCTTTTTGCAATTTCCACGGCATTTTGAAAGGGATTTATTAAAAGAAAACGAGGCTTCCCTTCAATTGACCATCAATGCCATCAACGGAAGCAAAGCAGGATTGGCTTATGCTTATGCCAACGCCATCATTCGGGATTTTCATTCCGACATCCTGGTCAAAGCATTCCCGGCGAACAGCCAAATACATACGGTCACCCCGGTTTCAGGTATTGACATCATCTATTCTCACTGGTTCAATCCCGATTTGAATTACTTCACCTTCATGGTTCCGGGCATCCTCGTCCTACTCATTACGATGATTGGCATGTTCCTATCCGGAATGAACATTGTCAAAGAAAAAGAAATCGGAACGATCGAACAGATTAACGTGACCCCGATTAAGAAACACCATTTCATCATCGGCAAATTGCTCCCTTTTTGGATTATTGCCTTGGTGGAGTTGGCAATCGGTTTAGTGCTTGGCAAATTGGTTTTCCACATTCCCATTGTCGGAAATTTGGGGTTGATTTTTGGGTTTGCGGGCATTTATATGGCCTTGATACTTGGCATCGGGCTATTTATCTCCACCTTCACGGACACACAGCAACAAGCCATGTTTATCTCTTGGTTCTTTCTCGTCATCTTCATCCTGATGAGCGGTTTGTTCACGCCCATCGAAGGCATGCCGCCATGGGCACAAAGCCTCACCCGGTTTAATCCGATAGCCTATTTTGTGGAAGTCATCCGCATGGTCATGCTCAAGGGAAGTGGGTGGCCGGATATTCAGTGGCACTTTTGGAAAATCTCAGCGATGGCAGTGGGCATCAACCTTTTGGCAATCTTAAATTATCGAAAAAGGACCGCCTGATAGGCATCAAGGCACAAAAGTTAGCTGCGTTTTTCTGATGATAGGGCCCATCCAATTCATTTTATTACTTTTGAGGGGGCAACAAAGATTTTAGATTTCTAGCCCACTTCCAACGAAATATTTTAGACCAGAAACAAAACAAATTATGCCAAACCAAAATTTTAAAAACCACCGGAAATTCGCCCCACTTTTTCATTATGGTACTTTATTCCCAACGGTTCTATTGCTGATTTGGGCAATAGTCATGGTCATTAATCAACCCGGTCAACTGACCTTTTTCCTGCTCATGTTTACTATCCTGTTTTCCTTGAATATTTTTCACACGAGAATTTTTTCGGTTAGGAATCAGGACCGCATCATCCGAATGGAAATGCGCTACCGCTATTATCTTTTAGTTGGAAAACGCTTCGAACCATTCGAAGATAAGTTGAACATCAAGCAAATTGTAGCCCTTCGTTTCGCATCGGATGAAGAGTTGGACCCCTTGATTCAGGAGACAATCGAGAAGAATTTGAAACCTGATGAAATCAAAAAAAAGGTGAAAAACTGGCAGTCCGATTTTCAGAGAGTTTGAGTACCTTTCCCCAAATAACCGGTCATTTTGAACGGCTTCTCATTCCGCCATGCCAGGTTAAATTCTTGCGGATAAGGGGAGAAAAACCTCTTTAAAAAAAAACACTTTTCCTAGGATTCATTATCAATGATCGTCCAGGAAAGGGGCTCGCATTATTTTCGAAGACTTTTCTTTTGGGTTTTGCAGTGATTAATTCTGCCTGTTCATTTCCCAATATTTTCAAATCATTTAACCTGGCATTCAAATCAATACTGTTCATTTGTTAAAAACCCATTGAGCGGTTAAAAAGGGTAGGTAAGGAGAAGGGATGAATATGGAAAAGCGAGATTGGGCAATCAAGATAATAAAATAATATCACCGTTCCTCAATAAGAAGCATATCTTTTACTATCTAATTTTAGTAGTAATGCGATCATGATAGTAAAACCAACCAGGGCAGACCCCCCCTTGCTGATAAAAGGCAATGGGATGCCAATAATGGGAACCAATCCCATGGTCATGCCAATGTTTATGAGCACATGGATGAATAGTATGCCCGCCACGCCGTAAGCGTAGCGGCGCGAAAAATCGGAGCGTTGGCGTTCGGCCAGTATGCTGATGCGAATCAGGAAAAGCAGATAAAAGGCTATGATGCTGACGCTTCCAATAAAACCCTGTTCTTCTCCGACGGTACAGAAGATAAAATCGGTAGCTTGCTCCGGCACGAACCTCCCCTGCGTCAGGTTTCCTTTTAAAAACCCCTTGCCGTAGACCCCCCCCGAACCGATGGCCATTTTGGAATGCACCAGGTTGTAAGCAGCTCCTTGCGGGTCGCATTCGTCAGGTTTCAGCCAAACTTTGATGCGTTCTTGTTGATGGGCTTCGAGGAAATGGTTGTAGGCAAAGTTGGAAAGATAAACCAGACCGCTACCCAATGGCAGAGATAGCAACATTATTTTTGCTAATCGGGGTTTGTTTTTAATCCAGTGAATCACTGAAAGCAAGACAAGTAACCCTATATTTACGTAAAGCATTGTTTCAAATACACCTTTATTTATACCCCAATAGTAGGCGCTAAAGGCCAATAGCGGAATAAGTATCCAAAATCGTTTTTTATTAAAACTTACCAGGTTAACCGAATTGCCCAATACCAGAAGCCAAAGAGTCACAAAGAGTGGTTCCACGACAAAACCCAAAAGCAACAAAGTTATCACACTAAAAGAGACGATAAAGAAAGCAGGCGGAAAGCCTTCTCGGAAAAGCAAAATAAAAAAGGAAAGGAAAACCAACGCAGAACCTGCATCCGGTTGCAGCAGAATCAAAAACATAGGGGCGGCAAACAAAGCAATGGCTGGAACTTGATTTTTGAAATGCCTCAAGTCGGTGCCATATCTACTTAAATAGCTTGCCAATGCGACACAGGTAGCAAACTTTGCTAACTCAGAAGGCTGCACGGTAAAACCGCCAAAATCGAACCAGGAAGTTGCCCCTTTGATGGTCTTTCCCAAAAGCAAAACGGCTGCGAGTGAAAACATGGAAAAGAGGTAAATCAGGTTGGCAAAAGTTTGCCAAAATTTCCAGTCAATCAGAAAAATAACCAGAAATGCAAAGACCGAAATTGAAATCCAAATCGTCTGTTTTCCAACAGGGGTGTCAAAAAAAACGTCAATATGGGAATAATCATCCTTCCCATACCCGACGGTATATATCATCATCAGTCCAATGCCCACCAAACAAATGTAGAGCGACAAAATGACCCAATCTATGCTTCCACCGCTTCTTGCGCGCATCGGAGGAGGTTGTTGTTATTAAGGTGAATGTTTTAATGCTACAATGATTAACGCATTCAATCATTGTAGCATTACAGCATTAGCTCTGTCAATCAATATATTCAATCTTCCGCAAAAAACGGATGCCCAAACTGATTTCCAGGGTAATGTTCCGGATTGCCCGTTCGGGTATGGTCCGGTTGTTCATGGTGAAGGGGTCGTAAACGTTAGGGATCGGCGGCTGATTGTATTGTTTAGAAAAATCGGGATTGACGGTGAACTCGAGTATTCCCGCAATAAACTCGGAAAAAGGAAACTCAAAACCACCTCCCACCGTGACCCCGTAGTTTAGTTTCTGAACAAACTGCTCGAAGGGAAAAATGGCAGAGGTTGGGTTTTGCTCGTTAAACTCCTTGAAATCACTCAAATTGGTCGCCACCGTATAATCGCCGCGGATGCCCAGGAGATAGTAAGCCTTCGCCCTTCCTCCGGGCAACTCATATCGCTGCTTTCCACCCAATACCAACGAAAGATTTTGAAATTCAAATTGTTCGGCAAGCTTGAAAGTGCCCCCCAAAATATTGTTGCCGCGTATTCGAATAGCGCTCCCTTTGACGTGGTATCCTAGCTGCGCAAATACGGAAAAAGCACCCGTTTCTTCTGCGGATTCGATGAAGGCAATGAAATTGTATTTGAGCAGGGGATCGCGTTCAAAGGAATTCCACTTTTGCGTGCCAAGCGTAAGTCCTCCTTTAACGCCAAAAGCATAACTCTGTGCGTCGAGGAATGCAAAAACCGTCACTGTAATAGCTACCGCTAGTAAATATTTTTTCATAAAAATGCATTTTTGAAATACAACGAAAACAAAGTTTGACATCGCATCTAGCAACCAGCGTGGAATAATAAGAAATGGATCTCGAGTAGTTCATTATTTTGTTCCGCCGACACTAGCTTTTTAAGGAAGAATCCAAACAAAATCCCAGGGCTAATGCACTCTTAATTTCTGCCCGATTCGGATTGTATTCGATGTCAAATTATTTAATTTAATAATACTATCAACAGTAGTGCCATACCTCTTTGAAATATTATACAAGGTGTCTCCTTTTTCCACCGAATGGTAAAGTGGTTGGTGCAGCGAAGGAGGGGAAGGCAAATCAGCAGCCTCATCAATTTTAGGTTGAACAATTTCGGGAGTTTCTTCTTCCACTTTGTCATCTTCAATTCCTTTGCCGGGAAGAGGAGGTGGTTCGGGAGTAAGGGCATCTTCATCGTCCATGAAATCTTCTTTTTCCCTGTCGGTTTCAATTGGTTTTACCACCGGTTCCCCAATTTGCACATTCATCAGGCGGGGTCGTTCACTTGCTTTTATTTTTGGGCCCCTCAATTTAAGGCGTTCACCTACTGCCGGTTCGCTTCCTTTGGGCATCAGATTTCTTCCGTAAAGTTTGGAAACTTTGATTCCGTAAAGTTGGGAGATGGCATTCATGCTCTCGCCCTCCTTGACATAATGCCATTTTTTCTTGCCGTGATAATTTTTTCGCTTCTTTTGGATGAAAACCCGGGCATTTTCCGGTAAAGCGGTAGCGCCATCCATCAAATTTTCATTGTATTTCAGGATGCGACTCAGTTTGGTGTTTGTGCTCAAGGCAATATCAGCAGGCGTATCGCCTTGTTTGGCAAAAACGACTTTCACATCGTTAACCCTTCTGATTTCCATCCCCGAAATAGATTCAATCCCAACACCCTTTCGGCCGGCGATCAAGTCCCCGGAAGTCATCCGGTCGTACTTAAATAAGCGGTAGGTTTCAATAATTTTGATGAGTTTTTTATCGTAAGTGGCGCTTGTTGCGTAACCGGATTTTTTCAAACCCTTGGCCCACCTCTTATAATCGGTGGGGTCAATCTTGAAAAGAAATCCATAGCGGTTTCTCTTGCGGGGATCTCTCAAAAATTCAGAATGGGCAATGAAGGACTCTTCCGGATGTTTATACACCCGAAAGCAGGATTTTCGGAGTTTCCCGAAAACATTGTAATCGTCATCCTTGCGCCACTCTTTTTTCCCTCTCCAGTGGTCGCCGCATTTAATGCCAAAATGGTTATTGGCTGTTTTGGCGAGGTAGCTCGCACCGGCATTCGATTCCAGGATGCCCTGTGCCAGTTTAATGCTGGCAGGGATGCCTGCCCGTTCCATCTCCTGAATGGCGATGTCTTTGTATTTGTTAATGTAGGCATTCCTGTCGCCATTTTGAGCAGTCAGCAACGCATTGACCATGAATAGAAAAAATAATATTTGCAGTTTTTTGAACATGGGTCAGTTTAAAAAAATCGCACGCGTGGGTGGAATAAAGAAACGAAAAGCAAGTTCAAAATGAGTTACCCAAGAAGGAAAACTTATTTAATCACCGTTCATCATGTAAGCAATGCAATAAGAAAGGTCAATACCGTTGTGACGAAGCCTACCATGAAAATATTGTAGGATATGGTCAGGAACCAGTATTTTTTGTTTAAAACTTTGCCCAGATGATACAAATCTCTCGTCAAATTGCCATAAAGCAACTCGCCGTCCCGCATCATGGCATCCATCGCCGCCTCATATTTTTCCAAATCTAAGGTCACAAAATTGCCGAAGAAAACAATGTTTTTCTTCACTTCCTCCAACGGTTTATCCTTATCGTTCAGGGAAGTGACCTTTGGCCGGGAGGCCAACACGGCAAAAATCAAAGAAGAAAGACCCGTTATCAGAAAAACCACCATCGGCAACAAAACCATCGGTTTGGATTCGGTAATGTTTCGATAAGAAAGAATGGAAATCATCACGCTGATTAGAATGGCATTCACGCTAATCATTATGTTCGCTTTGTTATCGGCAATAGAACTCAGATTGATGTGGTTGCGGTAGCTGGTGCGAAAAAAGGTTTGGGTGCCGGCACTGGGCAGTTTGCGTTCCAGCTTCTGAAATTTTCGCATCGCATCGTTTTCCCGCAAATCAAAGGGAGCGTTTTTGCTTTTTTCAACCAATGCTTTTTGGGCCAGAATATTTTGGGCAACGATTGGTTCATAGGTCAATTTGGCGAAAGAGGTGAAAAATTTAGCATTCAGCAACAACGGCAATTGGCAATGGGCCCAATCGGCTTTGGAATATTGTTGCTTGAGCATCAGCTCTTTTTCCAGCCTCAATAAAGGATTAATTTCGAAGAACTTAGCTGTGTAATGACAGGCGTTTACGGCGTCGTTCAGAAGGGTAGAAGTTTCGTTATTCCCAACCTGGTTTTGATAAAAATCTTCGATAGCTTTTAAAACCAGTTCTTGTTTTTCAACCGGATAATTTTGCTTTTGCAAAAACTGCCCAGCCAATTCAATACATTTTTTAGCGGGGTCTTGGTAATCGAATAGCATTCCCACATTGTGAAACCATGCACCCAACTGCGCCGCTTCTAACAAATCTTCGGAAGCCCCATCCTCGCAGGCGATAATCTCAACCTCCTTCACTACATTTGCTGTTAGAAAGTAATTGTGATAAACGAGCCGCGTATCGTTTTTTTCATTGAATAAATTCAAAACGAATTCCTGTGCAGCTTCTAATATGAGCTTGGGGGCAATTGAAATACCTGTTTCCGTCTGACTAATTTTAGCCATCATTGTCAAAAATTGTGCTGTCCATTAAACAGGACAAGATACGAGAATAAATGAAAAATATAGATGAGCAGTAAACTGCATTTGAAATTTGAATACAAGCAATAGAATAATTTTAATTTCAAGATTGACCCTTTTGAAATTAGTAGTTCAACCAAAACATTTATTCCTTTTTTTCATTGGGCTAAAGTCCTTCAAAAGTATTGGTATTATTTTCTCACCCTAAAATTCTCCAATTCCCTTTATGCCATGCTAAAACAATACCTGGAAATTGCTCCCGAAGTCCAAAAGGCGCTGGCACATAACCAACCCGTTGTCGCGTTGGAATCGACGATAATTTCACACGGCATGCCCTACCCCAAAAACGTGGAAACGGCTTTGCAAGTCGAACAAATAGTTCGGGACGAGGGTGCTATTCCTGCAACGATCGCGATACTTGGAGGCAAATTGAAAGCCGGTTTGAGCAAAGCAGACATCAGCCTTTTGGGAAAAAAGGGAACAGATGTCGTCAAAACCAGCCGGAGAGATATTCCCTTCCTCCTCGCCCGGAGATTGGACGGGGCGACGACCGTTGCTTCCACCATGATTATCGCAGATTTAGCTGGCATTCCAATTTTTGCAACGGGGGG
>CAZJYF010000146.1:6849-8525 GCA_964549665.1 uncultured Saprospiraceae bacterium | reverse complement strand
AATCGCAGGAAAATTGAGGGTCAATGCGATTTTGGCCACGCAGCCGAAGAGTTGAGGGGGTTTAGGGTTTAAGGTTTAAGGTTCAGGGAGTTCAGGGAGTTCAGGGAGTTCAGAGTTGAATTTCAATTCCTTTTTTGTTTACTAATTTTGGGATAAATCAACAAATCAACAAAATAAATCATGGCACTTAAAAAAAGGACAAAGGTTAGCGCAAAATTTAGCATGTCCTCCCTTACGGACATCATCTTCCTGTTGCTCATTTTTTTCATGCTGACTTCCTCTTTGGTGGCACCGAATGCCCTGAATTTGAAACTGCCGGGATCTCGGAGTTCAAAATCCATCCCTTCTTCCAATATTGACGACGTGACCATCAAGAAAAGCGGCAGGTTTTATTTGAACGGGAAGCGAGTGTCCCTGAGCAGCTTGGAGCGGGAATTGGCAAAAAAGGCCCGCCGGTCTTCCAAAAAAATTAACATCACCATCTCTCCTGCCTCCGGCACGCCCGTCCAATACGTAGCCCAAGTGATGGACATTGCCTTAAAACACCACATCAACGGAATCCTGGCAACGGAATTGAAGTAAATTGGAACGTTAAAAAAGATTTAAGACGACTTCAAAAGTGACAAAGCCATCTTTCCTTTCGTTTTAAGAGGCATCACCAAAAATCTAAATTATGCATATTGCCGTAAGCCCAAATGAAGAAAAAAACAAACGCATTGGATTGATAACCAGCATCGCAGTTCATACTCTTCTTCTTTTATTAGCCTTTATAGCCATCATCCAATTCCCCGACCCGCCTCCGGGTCAGGAAGGCATTTTGGTAAACCTCGGCATCCCAGATATTGGGCAGGGCCATGAAAATACCGCTGCCGCCAAATCGGAAGAAACGACACAGCCCAAAGAGGCTCAACCCAAAGAAAAAGCCACTCCCCAGAAAAAAGAAAAAGAAATAAAACCGGAGCCAACTAAGCCGGAAATAAAACCCAAAAAGGAAGTCGTAAAAACCGAAGACCCTGCAGCCATTGCTTTGAAAAAACAAAAAGAAGAAGAGAAAAAGAAAAAGTTGGAGGAACAACGGAAAAAAGATAAGGCTGAAGCCGATCGAAAAAAGAAAGCCGAAGCGGAGAGAAAACGCAAAGCCGAAGAAGCCAGGAAAAAAGCCGAAGAAGAACGGAAATACAATGAAGCCAAAAAGAAATACGGCGACCTGTTCGGCGGTGGACAAGGAAGCGGAAAGGGGAATACGGGTAAAACCGGCAATCAGGGCGACCCCGGCGGCGATCCGGATGCCTCCAAATTGGAAGGCATCAGCACCGGCACTGGCCGGGTTGGTGGAGGGCTTGGAAACAGGGGGGTGGTCAGGTCACCCAACATCAGCGATAATTCCCAAAAAACCGGAGTTGTAGTGCTGCGAGTTTGTGTGAACAGCGAAGGCAAAGTAATTGAAGTAAAATACACCCAAAGCGGTTCTACGACTACCGACAGCCGCTTGAAAAGCCTCGCCATCGCCAATGCCAAAAAGTGGAGATTTGCCAAATCGAGCATCGACAAGCAGTGCGGTACGATAAAATATGATTTCAAAGTGCGGTAGGCGGGTCTGAATCAGGATTTCCAGGATTGGAGGATTTGCAGGATTCTGAATTAGCGAAATCCTTAAATCAGCGAGCATCCGCGAT
>CAZJYF010000146.1:0-6749 GCA_964549665.1 uncultured Saprospiraceae bacterium | reverse complement strand
AGGATTTGCAGGATTCTGAATTAGCGAAATCCTTAAATCAGCGAGCATCCGCGATTCAGACAAAAAAATCACTCCAACAAAATCATCTTTTTGGTAGCTGTGTAAGTTTCCGTTTTAAGTCGATAATAATAAACTCCCTTCCCTGTCAAGTCTTTTCTTTCAATTTGTATTTCGTTGAAACCTTTGAAAAACAGTCCTTTCACTACTTTCAAGACCCGCCCAGAAACGTCCAAAACGGAAAGCGTTCCGTTGGCTGCTGCGGGCAGAAGGAATCTAATCGAGGTTTGGGTCCGAAAGGGGTTGGGAGCATTTTGAAATAATTCAAACTCGCCCTTCGAAGCATTAAAATCGAGCTGCACATCCATCAATTGGAGGCTTCGGTCATAGGCTTCTGCTGGGATTATGCGCGAATTGACGGAGAGCAAATCCCTCAATTGGCTGTTTCTTTTAGCTTTAAATTTTAAACTAAACAAACGGTCATTTTCTAAATTCGGACTTTCAGGACTATCCCAACTTACCGTGATGAACCCTTCATTTGCGAACCTAAAACCAAAATTGCCTTTTTTCGCAAGACCTTCCACCAATTCCAAAAATTCGAGCTGATTTTCATCAAATTTCAAACTAAACTGAATACCTGCCAACGCAATATCTTCTGCCCGGAAATCGACTTGAACCTCCTGTTCTGCCACCATTTTCCGATCATCCACCGAAAGCTTAAACGTTCGAAGTGACTGCCGGTCATCGGCGTAAAGGAAGTTGGAATTGGGAACCGCGCTTCCGTTGACATCTCCCACTTTAAGGGCGACGAAATTGGCTTCCGACTCGTCCTGGGTCAAATTGTTGAGATTGATCACCTCCGGGAAAGGCGTGGCAAAGGGGTCCGCTGGATTCGGAAAAACAAAATCGGCATCCACGAAGCGCCAGGAAGTATTGCTGGAAAATTCAGAAGAAATTTGCAAAACCAACCGTCGCAATTCGACGAGATCCATGGTCGAAACGGAGTTGGAAAGATTGACATCAGCCGCGATAATTTTGTAGGGAGAATCGAGCGGCAAAGTGCCCAAAATGTGTTTGCTGACAAGCACCAAATCAAAAGTAGTTAGGCCGTTTAAATAGTCGTCCTCCTTTAGTGGGGTGATGGTGAAATCTTTGCCAAACGGCAAGTTCTCAAATTGAAACGAACCGTCGCCGGAGGTCAGGTAAGAAGCTTGGTCGTTTCCATTCAAATTGACGGCAACTTCTCCGACGGCAGCCCCAGCTTCATTGGTTATGGACCCTGCAATGAGTGGATTGCCCATGCAAGCCCCCTGATTGTCCTGCACATCGACGGTCACAGAGCAAAAATCTTTATTTCCGGCAGCATCCGTCACCCACAGGGTGACCGTATTGAGGCCGATATTAAAACAATTCAATGTCAGATGCACATCGCTGACATCTTCCGAGAAGGAAAATTGGAGGTCGCCAGAGCAATTGTCGAAACTTCCGGCGTCTAAATCCGAAGCCCAAATTTCGGCTATTCCGGCATTTGGGTTGGCGTCATTCCCCTGCCCAACTTCTGTTAATTCAACGGAGAGAACTCCCAAGCAAAGGGGAGTCGGTTTTTTGCAATCCACCACGGTAAAGGATGTTTGGCAAGTATTGGCATTGCCACAGTTATCCGTAGCCGTGTAACGAACATCGTAGGTGCCGGGAGGGACGTTGGGAAAAGGCCCGAAGCCATTGCCCAAATCGCTTTCCACGGTGAAACTCACATTTGCCTGCCCCACGCAATCTTCTATCCCCGGGACGGGAAGGGTAACGGTAGTCCCGCAGGTACTATCTTCGATACAGACATCGGGAACGCCGCATCCGACCGCAAAAATGGGTTTTGTGTCATCGATTACTTTGATGACTTGTTGGTAAGTGATGAAGCCGTCGGGTTGTGCCCCTTTTAAATATCCAGAAGCATCGAAGTTGCCAATATTCAAACCATCCTGAAAGGTGCGTCGGTCATTGTTGACGAGATCGCCCGCTTCGGGGGTATGATTGCCGTCGCCCTGCAGGTCGGCTTCCACCCGGTAGGGAGTCAGGCAGTTGGGGATTCCGTCGGAGGTATCGCAACCATTCAACCAATGCGCAATCGCCGCCTCTGAACTTTCAACCGTTTCATCCTGAATTCCCAAGCCCACATTGCACCAATTGATGACCGTCCATTGGCGAACCAATTTAAAACAGGCGTCTTCCACCACGTTGAAAAGCTCATCCCGATAAGAAATGGCTATCAGTTCACAGGTTTCATTAAAGATGACGGGTTCTCCGATAAAATCAAAAATCGAGTTTTGCTCCACGCCACAAGTCAACAGAGTATCATCCGGGAACTCGACCACCCAATCCGAAACGTGCTCCACAAAAATCGTTTGCATGCAGCTAGCCTGTGCATTATTAGCAGGGTCGGAGACAATCCACGTCCTTTTAATGGTGCCCTCCTTGCAGGAGTTGATATTTACATCCACCGAAACCTGATTAAAAACCACCTGACAATTGTCTTCGAAAGTGGCGTTTCCGAATTGGTTTAAAAGATTGAAATTACTGAGGGCAAGACCCGTTTCCAGATTTTTAACGTAAAAATCGCAGTCAACCGTAACGTCTGCGGGGCAGTTGGTCGCAACCGGCGGGAATTTATCTTCTACGAAGACCGTCACCATGCAATCGTTCGTATTTCCTTCACAATCGATGACGCGAAAAACCACTGCCACCGAAGGCTGAAGTACATCCGAACAGCAAAAAGTGACTGTTTCTCCAAAAGCCGTATCAGAAGGAACGCCACATTGGTCATCCATTCTACGCACCAAAAAACGATCAATGCAGCAGTTGTCAAAACTTCCGTCATCAAAAACCGCCGCATCAACTACCGCGAATCCATTGTCGTCCAAACTAACCACAGTGTGTGCATCGCAAACCACCGTGGGAGCAATATCGTCGATGACCAAAAGGCTGGCGGTTTTTGAACTGACATTGCCGCACGCATCCGTGGCCGTGTAGGTTACCGTATGCTCACCAAAAGGAAGTCCGGGCGTTGGTATGAGCCCTCCGTTTTTGCCGTCCACCCCGTTGACATAAATAACTTCCCCTGCCGGGGTGAAAATCCGCACCGTCCAGTCGCTGCAATTATCAGAAATAGACGCCGGTGGAATGAATCCTTGCGAGTTGCAATCCTGCTCCGTTGTTCCTGAAATATTCGCGCTCACCTCAATAGAAGCAGGCAGAATAATCTCCGGGGCTAGGTTATCTGCGACTGAAATAATTTGTTTTGCGCTAATAATTTCCGAAGAACACCAATCCAAAACCGTCCAGGTACGAAGGACTTGAAAGGTGGTTCCACAACCCGGTACCAGTAAATCTGAATGGTTGAATTGGAATTTGCAATCCGCCGAAAGGCCCTGAACATTGATGAGATTGCCGGTAAGGTTTAGGTCATTCAGGTCGGGAATCGCTGCACAATCCAAGGTAATGTCGGGGGGGAAAACCGGAGTCGTCCGGTCAATTACAATGGTCTGTGTACAAGCGGAAGAAGTGTTGCCGGAAGCATCGGAAGCGATATATTTTCGGATAATGGTCGCCGTTCCGGTTCCTCCCGAGGCACAAATATTATTGGTAAAAGTCTCACTAACCAATTGAATCGTTGGGTTTGGATCGCAATTGTCGGTTGCCGTGGGAAACGGCACCAAAGGCGTTACTGCTTCGTCAATACAACGTATGCTGGCATCGACACAGCTAATTGCCGGGGACAGTTTGTCTTCTGCCCTGATTTGTCCGCTGCAATTGAACCCGTCTGGACCTGAAACGGAAAATGTAAAGATACCGATGCCGTCGAGGAAGTTGTCGTCAAGGGCACTATTGTCTCCCACAATGGTCACGACGTATGCATCTAAACTACCGCCATCTCCTCCCTCTAAAACCATGTCGGGGGTGATTAAAGCCCTGCAGCCAGCTTCGTCAACGCCTACATTAACCAAATCATTACACCCTAATTCCGGCGGGGCGGCTGTTGTGTTTCCTTCGGGAAAAAAGGGAAAGGTAACTGCTTTTTTTTCTGGTTCAATTTTCCAATCAGCCGAAACTGAGTTTGTCCATGAGGCAAAAGAAGCCCAACAATCATCGTTTTGCGACAATGCATTATCTGTTATTGCTCCGATATTAGGGAGTGCCGCACGCAATCCTGGAAAACAAAAGGAAAATCCGGTCAGGAAGATAAATTTCCATACCGCCGCAAAGGGGAGACTAGTGTTGTTCATAGAATTATAATTTGTTAACCACCTCTTCGACGCCGGTTCAGTCCGGCTCTTCTGTACCAACTGGTTTTTTGCAGCAACAGCTTTTCACGGTATTGCCAACAAGCCAAATCCAACAATTATCAACTTTAGGTTTTGGTTTGCACTTAAGGATGATGGTGATTTAGCTTCCGAGTCAACCTTTTTTCAGGCAATCCGGCTTTGCAATAAAGCAGTTGAATCGGAATTCGGGAGGAGACGTAAAAATTTGAGACGATAGATTTGAAATAGTAGTAGGTAAGAAAAAAAGCCTTTACCTCGCCACCAAAGAAAGTCTCAATAGTCTGTCGTTGTTTTATAAATTACAATAAAATTAAATTCAAATTTACGAAATTTAAAAACACCAAGCAAAGTTATCAATAAAAATGATTTATTTTTATAATATTATAAGCCTATTTTTTTCTAAACTGAATAAAAATTTGATCGAAGGCGATTTTACAAGACTTGTCAATTGAATTAAACCGCTCATTTAATTCTCACCGGAATGCAAATCCCCCTTTTAAATTCTCACCCCAATTTTGCTTGGCAAACCTTCTTTCCCAAACTGCCAGAATCAGGATTTAAGGGATTTAGAATCAGATGATATCTGTATTCTGTTTCAGATGGCAGGCATTTTGTAAACACCTTTCATCTTGCATCCTCAAAAACCAATAATCCCCTAACCCTGAATCTGACCAAATCGTGGGCACCAGAATCATAACGACAAATGGCCGATTGACCCTAATGCCCTCCCTCTAACACCACCTTCTCTCTAAAAATCTTCCGCTCCACCTGAATTTCCACAAAGTACATACCTGCCGGTAGTTGGTCCACCTTCAGCGTCTGTCGCTGCGAGAACGAATGCCGCTTGAGTACCAGCTCGCCGGTAAAACTGTAGAGGCTAATGGTGGATTCCCTGCCTGTGTCTGAAGCATCAGGCACGAGGAGTTGCAGGGTCAATTCACCTTCACGGACCGGATTTGGAAAAACTGTAAAATGCAGGCAGCAATCCTCAAACTGAACACACACGATTTCGGAATATTCAAACTTGCCGTCGAAATCAATTTGCTTAAGCCGGTAATAATTAATACCCACCCCCGGGTATTCGTCGGTGTAGCTGTAGCTTTGGACCTCATTGGTATTGCCGTGCCCCCCTTGGAAGTCAAGGACGTGCCACCTGCCTTCTTCTAATGCCAGATCACCAATTGCTTTTTGTATCTCAAACCCTTCGTTGTTGAGTTCCGTGGCGGTTTGCCAGGTGAGCCGAACACCTTGGGGGGCTGCCTTTCCCTTAAAGAAGGTTAGTTCGACGGGGAGCATTCCCGTGGAGGTAGAACTACTCACGAATTGCAAATTGGCACTATTGTTATCGAAATAACTAATTGCCGGATTGCCGTTGACAACCGCAAGAAATGGGCATTCACCGACATCGCTGTTAGCATCGACTGTAACGGGGCTACCCCAAGAGGTTCCCGAGGCATCATCGGCCCGCACGTATTTCAAATAGCCGTTGTCGTCGTCCCGGTAACAAATCGCAGGGTTGCCAGCCACCACCTTGAGACAGGTGTAAAAACCCACATCACCCGTGGCATCCACCGTTACGGGGCTGTTCCAGGAGCTTCCCGCGGCATCACTTGCCCGAACGTATTTCAAATCTCCATCGGTCGCATCGTAATAGCTAATGGCGGGACTGCCATTCACCACCAAAAGAGAAGCGAATTGACCCACATCGTTCCCGTTGCCATCGTCCACCGTCTCGGGGCTGCCCCAGGAACTTCCCGAGGCATCGTCCGCCCGGACGAACTTCAGTTCGCCGTTGTCGGAATCGTAATAACTAATGGCGGGATAACCGTCCGCCACCACGAGGGAGCTGAATTGACCCACATCGTCCCCGTTGCCGTCGTCCACCGTCTCGGGGCTATTCCAGGAGCTGCCCGAGGCATCGTCTGCCTGCACGTATTTCAATTCGCCGTTGTACACATCGTAATAGCTAATGGCGGGGTAGCCGTCCACCACCGCCAGCGAGGTGAACTGACCCACATCGTCTCCACCCCCGTCGTCCACCGTTTCTGAGCTTCCCCAGTTGCTTCCCGAGGCATCGTCCGCCCGCACGTACATCAATTCGCCGTTGTCGTTATCGTAATAACTAATGGCGGGGTAGCCGTCCACCACTGCCAGCGAGGTGAACTGACCAATGGGGTTGCCGCCCCCATCGTCCACCGTTTCGGGGCTGCTCCAAGAACTACCTTCGGCATCGTCCGCCTCCACAAAGTCCAATTCCTCGTCGGTTTCATCGTAATAACTTATGGCTGGATTGCCATTCACTACCGCAAGGCAGGTGTGTTGACAAACATTGCCAGATGCGTCAACCACCACGGGGGAATTCCATTGTGCAAGGAGGTCGGAAGTACCCCAAAGACAAGAAAAAAGCAGAACTGTTTTTTTCACCTCTTTTTAAAG